>NZ_JANQIH010000155.1 GCF_028282265.1 Allomuricauda sp. | reverse complement strand
GAAATGGTGTACTTTTCGTGATATATAACCTTTTATTTCGCTGAACCATGAAAAAAGTTCTGATTGTTGAGGATGATGCTGAAATTGTTCGACTTCTCGAAATTCATCTGACCGATTTGGGCTGCAAGGTAATCTGTGCCCAACAGGGAGATGAAGGTCTTCGAAAGGCAATCAACGAAAATCCCGATTTGATTATTTTGGATGTCATGCTTCCAGAGATGGATGGTATTGAAGTCTGCCAGAAAATAAGGGCGAATAATATTACTTCTCCCATAATGATGCTCACTGCACGATCTGAGGAAATCGACAAGGTTTTGGGATTGGAAGTAGGTGCCGATGATTATTTGACCAAACCCTTTAGCGTTCGTGAGTTTATTGCAAGAGTCAAAGCTATTTTTCGTAGGCAAAAAATGGAAGAGACCTCACCAGCTTCAACTACAAATCCAAAACTGATGCAATTTGATGTGCTTTCCATAAATATCGAAATGCGAAAAGTACTGTTGGATGGACAAAAAGTGGAACTTTCGCCTAAAGAATTTGAGCTCTTGGTCTTATTATCGTCCAATCCTGGGAAGAGTTTTGACAGAACTCAGCTTCTAAACATGATTTGGGGTTATGATTTTCAAGGTTACGAACATACGGTTAACTCCCACATCAACCGTCTTCGTTCGAAAATTGAACCCGATATGAGCAATCCGAAGTTTATACTCACCACCTGGGGTGTGGGCTATAAATTCAATGAGGAGCTTGCCGAAGCCTAATACAACTAACCATGAAAAACCATATTCTTTCTGTTCGATTTATTGTAAAATTGGTTTTGTCCTTTTTGGCCATTCTTTTAATTGCAGGAATTGGGTACACCATCACCTCAATTTACCTATCGAACAAGTATTTTTACGAGACCACCCAGCGTCTCCATTCCCATTTGGCGCAAGACCTCATTGACGAAAAATTTCAAAATACCCAACCGTTTGATTCCACAGGAGCAGTGAATAAGGTACTTTTTGGGGATATCATGCATGATATGATGGCCGTTAACCGTGCTATTGAAGTTTATTTATTGGATAATGAGGGAAGAGTACAGTATTCTGTCGTTTTAGATCATGATGCCCCCGAGACCAAGGAGAAGCGGGTAGACCTAGCACCGATAAAAAAGTTCATTGCAGAAAACGGGGCTAATTACACTTTGGGGGATGACCCCAAGGACCTTTCAAAGCAGACCATTTTTTCTGCGGCCAAATTCAACACCGAGGGTCGTGAAGGGTACGTTTACATCATTCTGGCCGGAGAGGATTTCTTAGCTACTCGTAGCGACCTTTTCAGTAGTTATTTTATGCGTTTGGGTTTAGGAGGGTCCATTTTAACTTTGGTCTTTGCCACTATTTTAGGGGTTTTGGCCATATGGTATTTGACCCGAAGCCTGAGGCGCATCATATATGCTGCCAAACGGTTTCAGCAGGGCGATTTGCATTATCGTATTGAAAATGCGGAAAAAACTGATCTTTCCAATGTAGCCACAACCTACAACCATATGGCAGATACTATTTTGGAAGATATCGAAAAACTTAAGTCGGTGGAACAACTGCGAAGGGAACTCATCGCAAATATTTCCCACGACCTTCGAACTCCCCTATCGGTGATTCAAGGGTACATCGAGACCTTACACATGAAGGATTCAAAGTTGTCTTCCAAAGAGCGTAAAGACTACCTGAAAACAATATCCCGTAGTAGTGAACGGTTATCAAAATTGATTTCGCAACTCTTTGAGTATTCCAAGTTGGAATCGAACCAAATCCAACCTGAGAAAGAACCCTTCTTAATCAGCGAACTTGCCAATGATATCCATCGTAACTATTCGTTATTGGCAGAGAAGAAAAAAATAGACCTGAAGCTTTCCATGTCAGAAAACATTCCCTTGGTTTTTGCGGATATTTCACTGGTGGAACGTGCCATACAAAACCTAATGGACAATGCATTGAAGTTCACACCCGAGGGCGGAGAGGTCATCGTAAAAATCGAAACCGAAGGTGAACATGTTGAGGTGACCATTCAGGACTCGGGCCCGGGAATAAAACCGGAAAACCAAGCCTTGATTTTTGAGAGGTATCGACAGACCAAAGTAGGCCAGCAAAAGGAAGGTTCAGGATTGGGTCTTGCCATCGTGAAGAAAATATTGGAAATTCATGATGCCAAAATCAAAGTCTTCAGTAAGCCCGAAGAAGGAACTGCCTTTAGTTTCAGTCTTCCGGTTTACGCCATGGGCTAATCGAATATTCGTTATCTTTAAAGGGTAAAAGCTTCTTATGATTCTTACCGATTCCCTTCTGGATTTTTTTCTGGAAACCCGAAAACATTCTGAGGATATTTGCCAGCCTTTGGAAATTGAGGATTATGTGGTACAGCCGGTGGTTGATGTTAGTCCTCCCAAATGGCATTTGGGACACACCACCTGGTTTTTTGAGGAGTTTATATTGAAGCCATACGCTCCAAATTATAAAGAATTCAATGAAGATTTTTCGTTTGTATTCAATAGTTACTACGAGACCGTTGGAAAAAGGGTGGTGCGTTCTGATCGTGGTAATCTATCCAGACCTGCTGTAAAAAAGGTTTATGCGTATCGGACTTATGTGACGGAAGGTATAAAGCAACTATTTTCTGAACCGCAAAGTGCAGACTTGAACAATTTGTTGGAAATCGGGATTCACCATGAAAAGCAGCATCAGGAACTGTTGTTGACCGACATCAAGTACATTCTTGGAAACAATCCATTATTACCTGCATACTCCAACTCTTTTGAAGATTATCCAGTCGAAAATCATGAACCCGATTGGATTTCCATAGAAGCCGGTGTTTACGATATTGGGCACAACTCAGAGGATTTTTGTTATGACAATGAACTCGGTCGTCACAAGGTGTATCTTCAAGCCTATGAAATTTCCAACAAATTGGTGACCAATGCGGAATATCTTCAGTTTATAGAGGATAAAGGATACAACCGGTTCGATTTATGGCATGCCGAAGGATGGGATTGGGTGAATCAAAATCAAATTATTGCTCCCTTATATTGGCATCAAATTGAAGGAGAATGGCATCACTATACGGCAAAAGGCCTTGAAAAAATTAACCTGAATACCCCTGTAACGCATATCTCCCATTTTGAGGCTTTTGCCTATGCTCAATGGAAGGGGCATCGACTACCTACTGAATTTGAATGGGAAGCAGCCCAGGCATATTTTCCTTGGGGTAAGCGTTGGGAATGGACCGAAAGCGCTTATCTGCCCTACCCTAATTATCAAAAAGCGGAAGGAGCCTTAGGGGAATACAATGGGAAATTCATGGTCAACCAGAAAGTACTTCGCGGAGGTTCCGTGGCCACTCCGACCCAACATACCAGACCTACATACAGAAACTTTTTTCACCCCCACTTAAGATGGCAATTTACCGGTATCCGGTTGGCCAAATAATCTCATAACGCAGACATGCAGAACGAAAATATTAAAGTATTTACCTCAGCTTTTGAGCAAGAGGTCTATGAAGGTTTGACAGCCTATCCCAAATATCTTTCCTCAAAATATTTTTATGACGAGGTCGGGGACAAGCTCTTTCAAGATATTATGGCCATGCCCGAATATTATCTTACCGATTGCGAGTTCAATATTCTTGAAACACATAAAGCAGAAATCTCTCGATTGTTTGCCCAAAATGGAAACCCTTTTAGCCTGTTTGAACTTGGTGCTGGCGATGGAAAGAAAACCAAAATATTGTTACAATATCTCGTTGATAACAACATCCCATTTGACTATCGCCCCATCGACATCAGCCAAAATGCACTGGATCAGTTGGAGGTTTCCATAAAACAGGAAATTCCACAAGTGACCATTAACACCTTACAAGGCACTTATTTTGAAACGCTTCGGGATATTGGTAAATCCAACGGAAGGCGAAAGGTAATCTTGTTTTTGGGGTCCAATATGGGAAACCTTTTGCATCCCCAGGCCGTGGAATTTCTTAGAAATATGAGAGACGCCATTGAAGAAGATGATTTGATTTTTATGGGGTTAGATCAGAAGAAAAACCCACAGACCATCTTGGACGCCTACAACGACGAAACAGGAATCACTGAGGCCTTTAATAAGAATGTCTTAACTCGAATCAACAAGGAATTGGGAGGCAATTTTGATGTGGACAACTTTCTACATTGGGAGGTTTATGATCCTGAAACTGGGACAGCAAAGAGCTTTTTGGTTGCCAAAAAATCCCAAACGGTCCACATAGAAAGTTTGGCATTGGAGGTTCGACTAAAACGGTGGGAAACTATTCACACCGAAATATCCCAAAAGTATGATGATGAGGTTGTGGAATGGTTGGCGCAACAGGCCGATTTGAAAATCGTAACCTCTTTTTCCGACGACCAGGAGTCTTACAAAAACTATGTACTGAAAAAATAAGCTATGAAAGCCATTTGGAACAATACTGTGATTGCTGAAAGCGACGATACCGTTGTTATTGAAAACAACCATTACTTCCCTGAGGAAAGTATCAAAAAGGAATATTTTAAGTCAAGTGAAACGCATACTACCTGTCCTTGGAAAGGAGTAGCTTCTTATTATTCCATTGAAGTAGATGGAAAAGAAAACACCGATGCTGCTTGGTTCTATCCTGAAACCAGCGAGCTTGCCAAATCTATAAAAGGTCGGGTGGCCTTTTGGAAAGGAGTTACCATTGAAGAATAATTCCTCAATGGTAACCTGTTAATTCGTTTAAATTTCAAGAACAGCGTTCTCTGTTCCAGCAAAGTCGTTCCACTGGTAACGGTCTGCAGCTTCGTCGTTCACATAGTTACCGTCAACGATGTATCTGAACTCGAAAGTGTTCTCGTTAGGAAGGTCAAAGGTTCCTTTGAAGGTTCCGTTTTTCAACTTTTTCAACATGCTTCCTTTAGGGTTCCAGTTGTTGAAGTCTCCAACTACCGCTACTTTTTTTGCTTCCTCGGCTGGCACAGTAAATGTAACCTTACATACTGGCTTACTTTTTAAGTATTGCTTTTTTATTGCCATGGTCTTTTTCTTTTTAAAAAATTAAAGAGCAAAACAAAATATAAAACATCTTACTTACAATAAGTTAATGTCGATTTATCAAATTGATAAAATGGTGCTTACAATTACATTACTTTGACAAAATAGAGGAACCTTTTTTTTGAAAAAATTATAAGCGTTATCAGCTCTTCAAGATATCTACAATGGTGTCAATCTCATTTTCAGTGTTATAGAAGTGAAAACTCAATCGAATTCCGGTCCCACGCCTAGCAAATACAACCTCATTTTCTTCTAATTTTCGCATCATTGTTTTATCTGCCTTTATGTTAAAGATTGTGCTATGGCCTGACCTTTTTTCGACCGGCGCTGCCAAAAGGCC
>NZ_JANQIH010000157.1 GCF_028282265.1 Allomuricauda sp. | reverse complement strand
TGCCAAACAAATCTTTTCCTGTTTTTGTTGGCCCTTTCCCAAGTTCTGCATCAACGTTTCTATTTGTTGGCGATACACGTTGGTATCCATTCGATGCCTGGCTTTTTCAATGGCTTCTTTAAGCTCTTCAATATCTATTGGTCGCATCATAATCCAATGTAACATTTGATCCGTTGATGTATACATTGCCCATACCTTGTATATATTTCAAGGTTAAACCTCCTTTGATGAAATTTTTGCCATCATTCAGCAAAACCCTGGCATACGTAGCCCCAATTTCTCCCCACAGATTAAAGGAGCCATTCACATCTCCTTCGTTGATAAAGAAATCTTCATTTTCATCAAAACCTCCTTCTCTTTCCAAAAGCCCGCCATTGACATCATAAAGATTGAAAACTGCTCTTACTCTTGTGAAAACTGAAAAAGATTGCTTCTCATCGATACTAAGCATTACAGATGGACCCAAAATGTCTGTATTCCATGCGAGAAAATTATTATTTGATGGAGAAGTGGCTGCATTATCGAAAGCCTCACTAAAATCACTGAAGGCATCACTCAGATTAAAACCGATGTAATCATTGCTAAAAAGAGCACTGACTCCAAATAGGTTCACGTCTAGCTTCAGCCTTGAATCTGCGATATTTGCTGGGTTTGAAATTATGCCATGTATTCCGCTATAGTTATCTGTAAGAAGACCACCGTAGGATTGGGCTTTTATAAAATATACTGTTAAGAATAGTAAAGTGCTAAATATTATTTTCTTTGAAAACATGTTTATGGGGTTTTGACCGAAGTATTGGTCAGGGTTATTGAAAGGTTTATAATCGGCTACAAAGAGAGTGTAAATGGTCTTTCGGGGATGCTCTCAATAAACAGATGACTGTTATGGATTGATGGATGTGGTGTTTGAGGATATATGCTTGCGATTTGGTATAAAGAAAATGCCTATCGCCCAAAAAATCTGGTGAAATCTGCTTTGCTAAAATGGGATTTGGCTAAAAAAAAATCTATTACACCCAAGGGATTTTAAATCCCTTGGAGTAATAGAAACCTCAACTAAACTAAACACTTTTTGACCAAACAATCCAAAAGTGCATTACTAACTACTAGTCTACAATGTTCAATTCTGACAACAGAACCAAGACCTTTAGTGATGCTAATGTAGGTTGGAAAGAGAAAAGTTTTGAAGTGTAGTTAACGAACTGCCTGTTTCGTTTTATGGATACAGCAAATGGATTGGTGATTGGAAAATTATTGGTCTTGCGATTCTTTGAAAGATTAGGTTGTTCATCCTGTAAAATCAACCTCCTTCCTTGCGAAGTACTTCAAGCGGAGGACTCTGGAGTACACTTTTACTGTTCAATAGTCCAATAAGAAGCACAAGGACCATGATTCCCGGTAACACTACTAGAAACGGAATACCTGAAGGCACAAAACTTACCTCAAAGACAAACTGAGCCAATAAGACACTTCCCAATAACGACAATATTATGCCGATACCTCCACCTAAAAGACCTAAATAGAGGTACTCAAGCGTAGTAATTCTGAGGATTTGCTTGCTTTTGGCCCCCAAAGTGCGTAAAAGCACATTTTCTTTGATTCTTTGGTACTTACTTGTTCGAACCGAACCAATCAAGACTATGATGCCGGTCAAAATACTAAAGAAGGCCATAAAGTTGATGACCCAGGCAATTTTGCTTAGAATATCTTCGATGACCATGAGAATCTGTCGTAAATCGATGATGGAAACGGTCGGGAACTTTCGTACCAGATTACGTTGCAATTCTGCCGATTTAAGAGCATCGGGAGCTTTGGTGGTGAGCACATGAAACTGAGGGGCCTCCTCCAACACTCCTGAAGGGAACAGAATCGAAAAATTAACCTGCATCCGGGCCCAATCCACTTCACGAAGATGTGCCACTTGGGTCTCCATTAAAACACCTTGCACATTAAATACTATGGTATCGCCTAACTTGACTTGGGCGTCTGCGGCCACATTATCAGACATGGAAATGGGAATAATTTCGTCGCTCTTGCGCGCTAATGGCCAAGTGCCCTCGACAGTACGTTCTGAAGCTACCAACGAATCACGATAGGTAACCCGAAATTCATGAAACAAAACCCATCTGTTCATGGCTAAGGTGGAGTCTAGAATAAGCTCACGTACGGGACGTTCCTTGATTTGATGCATCCGCATGGTGATAATGGGAATGTTGTTCAAAACAGGTAGTCCTGATGCTTCAATACTGTTGGCGGCCTCTAGTTTTTCTTCACTTTGCACGTCCAATAATATGAGGTTAGGGGTGTCCTCAGAAGCCTCTAAAGAGACCTGAGCCAGTAAAATATCCTTGGTGAAATATAGTGTACTTATCAAAAAAGTGCCTACCCCGATGGCCAAGACCAAAACCGTAGTCTGGTTGTTGGGTCGATACAGGTTCAACAGGCTCTGACGGGCTGTAAACCCCCAAGAAACCGGAAAATATTTTTTGATTGCCCTCATAAAAAGTGTTGCCACACCCCCTAAAAGAGCGAAGACCACTAAGATGCCAAGAACAAAATATGATGCGTATCGTCCGCTACCCAATAGCCAATATGAGAAGGAAAAAATAAACAGCACAATCCCTAATAGGACCCATAACTGTGCCTTTCGTGATTTTTGATATCCATTTTCCTCAACACGCAATACTTGAAGTGGTGAAACAAACCAAGTATTCAATAAGGGCATCAAAGCAAATAATACTGACAATAATACGCCCAACACCAATCCTGACCAAAGAGCATCAGGTACAAGGGAAATCTGCACTTCAAAGGGCAAAAACCCTTCCAATAGCAGAGGGAAGGACTGTTGTAAAAGCAATCCGCCCAGTACTCCAAGAATACCGCCCAGTAGACCCATACCAGCAATTTGAAGTAGATAAATCAAAAAGGTTTGCCTTCGAGTGGCCCCAATACATTTCAGCACAGCTACGGACCGCAGTTTTTCCTTGATGTAAATATGGACCGAACTGGCAACACCGACACAGCCTAATAATAGCGCAATGAAAGCAATCAGATTAAGAAATTTTCCAAAGTTGTCATAGCTTCTTCCCAACTGCTCCGCGGTACTGATGTGTGTATCCAAATCAGCATTTTCAATATCAAGTTGCGGGTCGACCACCTCGTCCAACTCCACCAAATCCTGTTCAGGTTCGGCCACAAAATAGTAGTCATATCCGATTCGGCTACCCACTTGGATAAGCCCTGTTCCTTCCACTTCGGAATAAGGGATAATAACAGGAGGTGCTACCAATGCGCCCACGCCAGAAGTTCCAGGAGCAGAGATCAAAGTACCTGTAATAGGGAAGACAGTATTCCCCACTTTTATAGAATCACCCTGCTTCACACCAAATTGCAGCATAATTGTGGCGTCAACCAAAGCACCACCCGACTCTTGGTAGGTTTGGGCTGCTTCTGCGGGTTCAGTTTCCAACTCACCATAAAATGGATAGCCTCCTTCAATACCCCGTACTCCAACCAATTTGGTATCTCCCGTTTTCGGAAAAACTGCCATCGAACCAAAATCAACGGAACGTCCATCAGCTCCCCCCAGTGAATCTATAATGGCCAATACCTTGTCATTGGGAGGTTGGTTGCTGTCTATAATAAAATCAGCGCCCATCAAGGCCTTGGATTGTATGGCAATGTTTTCCTCCAAATTCTCACTAAAAGATTGAATGGAAACCACTGCGGCAATACCTAAAATGATGGAAGCCATAAACAACAGTAAACGACTACCACTGGCTTTACTATCACGCCAAGCCATTTTCAGCAGCCATTTCCATCCAGCTTTGGATATCTGTTTAGGGGAGTTTCTCACGATTCGACCAAAACTTCGTTAGAGATTACTTTGCCACCTCTTAATCGCAACAAGCGTTGGCATTTTTGAGCCAATTCCAAATCATGGGAGACGATAACTAAGGTGGTGCCTGCTTCTTGATTGAGTTCGAAAAGTAATTGTACCACACGATCGCCCGTATCTTGGTCGAGATTGCCGGTGGGTTCATCGGCAAATAAAATGGAGGGACTGTTTGAAAAAGCACGGGCCAGGGCCACACGCTGTTGTTCCCCTCCTGAAAGTTGCGAGGGATAATGGTTCAGCCGATCACCCAAACCAACCTTCCCCAAAAGTTCCTTGCCAATTTTTGCTGGGTTTTTTGCTCCCTGCAGTTCTAAGGGGACGACCACATTTTCTAAGGCAGTTAAAGTGGGGAGCAGCTGAAAATTTTGAAAGATAAAGCCCACTTTTTCGTTGCGCAATCGGGCGCGTTCGTCTTCGTTTAAACTACCCAAATTGGTGCCGCTTATTTCTACGGACCCTGTATCAGGATAATCGAGCCCAGCACATAGACCTAAAAGGGTAGTTTTTCCACTGCCTGAAGGTCCTACAATGGCAAAAGTCTCCCCTGCTTCAATGCTGAAGTTGATGTCATCCAACACCGTTAATTGTTTTGAGCCACTTTTGTAGCTCTTCCCTAGGTGCTCGACGTTTAATATCTTTGACATAGCGCTTTTGCTTCCGTTTTTCTCAAACAAGAAAAATAGGCAAATGATTTTGATTTTAAGGCCCGTAACCTATGCAAGACCTCTTAAAGTTTCGTTATTTTTTTCTGATTCTTCTTCTGATTTCCTGTGGAGATGCACCAAAAAAAGCTTCATCCAGTCCTGATAGTGATAACAGTTCGAATACCACAGTCGTACCTGAATCTGCAGAAAAAGTGATTTTGTTCTTTGGAGATAGCCTTACAGCGGGCTATGGCCTGGAACTTGAAGAGGCTTTTCCGGCATTGATTCAAAACCGTTTGGATTCGTTGGGACTCGATTATACGGTAATCAATTCGGGACTTAGTGGGGAGACTACTTCTGGCGGACGCAACCGTTTGAATTGGGTTTTGAACCAAAAGGTTGATGTGTTTGTGTTGGAGTTGGGCGCCAATGACGGACTTCGAGGTATTCCCTTAACGGAAACACGGAGCAACTTGCAAGCGATTATTGATTTGGTGAAAGAAAAAAATGCTGACACCCAAATTGTGCTGGCGGGTATGCAAATCCCACCCAATATGGGTCCAGAGTATACGACAGAGTTTCGTAAAATATTTCCCGAACTTGCCGAAGAAAACCAAATAGCCCTTATCCCTTTTTTGTTGGAAGGGGTTGCAGGAATTCCTGACCTGAATTTAGAAGATGGCATTCACCCTTCAACTGAAGGACACCAAATCGTACGGGATAACGTTTGGGCAGTGTTGAAAGAGGTTGTGCAATGACCTAATTTTATGAACAGATACTTTTTCAGAAGAATGGAGGGACTGATTAACACATAAAAAATATATGCTTATCTATCTCCTGCGTTTGTTGGATTCTTCAACCAACTCGTCATCTTCCCAGACCCCACTAGCAACGATGTCTCCTTCTTTACCGTAGAAAATGCCTTTTCCGAAGCGTTCGTCATCCTTCCACTGACCTACGTATCTCTCTCCATTGGGCCAAAAATAGGTGCCTTCACCCTCGCGCTTGTCGTTTACATAGCTTCCTTCATAAGACTGTCCATCAGGCCAATAAAATGTTCCTTGGCCGTGCCTTTGGTTATTTTTCCATTGGCCTTCGTACCGACTACCAGTACTCAATAAGGCAACTCCCATACCATTGGCCTTTTTATTCTTTACCTCACCCACATAATGAACAAGACTACCCTTGCTTGTAGTGAATGTCAAGTATTGGCCGTTAGCTTTTTTCCGCAATTGTTTTTGAAGACGTGATACTTGGGCCCGCATCTTTTCCAAAGCAAATCCCAAAGAATCCATTTTATTGATTTCACTTTCTCTCAATTGCGTTGCCATGGGGGATATGGTGTCCACTTCTTCAATTTGATTTGAATCTGGATGGTACTTTTTGGATTCAAGTGCCAAAAAAGCCTTGGCGAAAGCCATTCGCAGTTCTACCGCCGCACCATCGCTTTCGGTTTTGGGTTCAACACCTTCGCCGTAGGTGCGGAGTGCATTGTTATAATCACCACGAATCACTAGGGAATCTCCTTCCAGCAGGGATTCATGCATTTGTAAACGGGAAGCTAGATTTTGTGCTTTTCCTCTATCTACGTCAAGTTGATGTTGTAATCCTCTCGAATGAAGTCCGAAGTAAAGTGCCAAGGCACCAAGAAAAAAAGCAATAGCGTAGGCAGCGATGATGTGGTTTGATTTTTTCATAGTTCATACAACTATAGGGATGTACGAGATTAGTCATCAAAATGGATGGATGGTAACTTATTTTTAACCTTTCTAAAGTCTGGCGAGAAGTACATGTGGAAACGGAAGGTCCAGTTTTGCTTGTAAATACCACCATTTTCCAAACTTTGTCCGGTGGAATACATCAATCCGCCTGCAACCGTCAATCTTGGGGTTATAATATATCCCAAGGTGGTGGTCAACCGCAAATCTTCCAAAGGACTTGCCACAACAGGTTTTCCGCTTTGCATGATCAGTTCGGCCTCTGGAGAAATGTAAAAAGTACTTGGTTCAAATTTATAATTATTCAAAGGCGTCTTGGCCCGCAACATATAACGCCATCTATTCCGGAAGATGTAGTTGCTGTTCTCGGCGAAACCTTGTGACCAGCGATGCTCAATCCGTATTCTATGATAAAACATGGTACTGCCCAGGGGCATTGCAAATTGGTATTGGTGCCAGATACGCCATTCGGGTACCACGTTTCGGTCCTCAGAAGATTCATCGGTGTTGAAGTTGACCCGTAAAACCCCACCTAGGCTTACGTTGAACCTTTTTGAATGGATGTAACCAATAGCGTGTCGGTTATAAATTTGACCTATCTGCCCTATAAACGGGGTGTTTTCGGTTTCTTCAAATCGAAAATGGGTCTGTGCATCCCAGAAAAGTCTTTTCGAGATCCGAATATTGCCATAGGTATTGAACCATACCCTTCCAACGGGATCTTTAAATTCTGATTCCTCGGGAAGTATATTCTCTTCTTGTGCGAATCCCATTGAAGGACCACATAACAGTATCAAGAACACCATTATCTCAGGAAAACGGAAAAAATTGTTCATTGTCCTTCCGTTTTAGGGTTGGACACTATTCCCAATAACTCCAATACGGTTTCGGGGTCTTGTTCTTTTTTTAGCTTACGCTCCAGTTTTTTTGTGGATTCATCCCGAAGCTCCAAGAGTCGATTATGGGTGTTGTCCAACAGCAGGGTAAGGTTACTCACGTTTTTACAGGCAACAGGTTCCGCCACCTTAGTTAACAGGTATGGTACGATTACATTTTTATACGCTGAGGTGATACGTTTTTTGACGGCTTCATCCATAATGGTTGCTGTAAATGGATTCCACACCGCATCTTGGTATTTTTCCTGAATAATCAATTCTTTTTCTGGAAGCTTGGCAACTTCAAGGGCAAGTTTTCCAAGATTTTTTAAACAGCTAAGTGTCATTTGCCCATATTCCAACTTTGCATCGGACTCTGTCATTTCAGCATAGGTTTTCAGTGCATTTTCCTTTGTTTCCAAAATGCCATCCAAAGCCCTTTTTATATCGATGCTTTTCCCTATGGCCAAACTGTCAATGTTTTTCTCAAGGATTTTGGTTTCTTTCACCAATTGCGCTTCCAGGTCTGAATACTGTTGTTGTTGCTTGGCCTCACGAAGCCAGTCCGATAGGTCTTTTGATATTGTATCTAAGCTTTTTTGGGCATATAGGGCCATTTGTTGAACCGCGTCCATGTCGACTTCCTGTGTATCATAGGAAATGGAAGATTCAAGTTCCCAGGAAGCATAGGCGTCGTTGGTTTCAGAAAATTGAATTCGTTTTTGGGGAAGTCCGTTGGGCCAAATTTGACTGGCCAGTTCAGTTCTTGAAACGAACTCGATGATTTCTTTGTCATCAAACTCTAAAAAAGTACCTAAAGGCTCTAAGAAATCTTGATGCAATCGTTCAACCACGTTATAATAGTATTGTGCTTGGGGGTTCGAATGCGATAAAAGTCCGAATTGTGGATTTTCCAGCAATTCAGAACTTATTTCATTGCCCGATTTATACGCTTCTGTCGTCGCTTTTAATTGAGCTATTTCCAAACTATCCAAAGGATAGAAAGGAACACTAACCTTAAAGCTGGGGATGAATTCAGATTTGCCCAAATCGTTGAAAAAGTCATCAAGACTTTTGTATTGAGCTGCATTTTGTTGCAAAAGCTGATACATAACCAGATTTTTTGGTTCTATTTCAACTTGCTGTTTATTGAGATACCAGCGCACAACTTTTAAGTAGGATTCATCCAATACGACAGAAGTGTTGCGGTCGGACAGTCCATTAAAGACCTTCAAGGTCAGGTTTCCATAAGGAGAGGTCTTTTCGATTTTTTCCAAAAGACCATTGGTAAAGTGCCAACTTTCTGATGGTTCGCTTTCTGCATCGGAATACACGACCCAAACATCATGGGCAAATCCATCGCGTAAAAAGCGTCCTATGAGGGTAGTGGAATCGTTTTCAATTTGAAAGCTTTTCTGTGGAATGCCTTCGTCGTACGAAATTTTACTCTGGAACAAAACCTCACTTATCTCTGAATTTTCAATCCTTGAGATTTTATAGGTCCAATCACCATCTGGTTTTCCATTGGATAAATTTCCAAATGCATCGTTTTGTATTCCACTAACGTTTACTCGATATTGGAAACCTACAACCTGACTTGAGTTGTTTGAGCTGAATTCACCAAATTGAAACTTCCAAAAACCTGCCGGATAGCCTTCTATAAACTTGCCCGAGAAGGAAAAGAAGCTATCTTTCTCTTTAAGAAGTGCATTGACATTCGATTTGTACATCAAAAAAGCACCATCGGGAATAGAATCTCCATCAACCATTTTATAGGGATACTCCGCAGTCCCTGTAAACCCGCCGGCAGTACGTTTTCCCGAAAATAGCTGGGTTTGCGCCATTCCTATCGTACAGCACAGCAGTAGCAGGTATGTTAAAAAAGACTTCAGTAGATTTTTCATTTGTATTTAGTGCTTCATCTTGCTCGTTTCCCAACCCAAGTTACGACAGGAAACGTACCCTTTACTTACGGATGAAATGCTGTTTCGGCCTATGGCGGAATAAAAAACGTGTTATCAAGTAAAACACTAAGAATAGAGTAATCTAGCAAAGGCAAGCCGGCCTTTGAGTCGTTATCTCGTTAAGCCCGCTATTGTAAGGAATCAATTCCTTAACGCTGACCAGGCCTGAAGACTTTCATTACCTCAGGGTTCGTTTCCAGATAAGGCCCCCCGATAAGATCAATACAATATGGAATGGCTGGGAATACGGCCTCCAGACATTCTCGGATGGATTTAGGTTTACCTGGCAGATTGACAATTAAAGTATTCCCACGGATTCCTGCGGTTTGACGGGAGAGAATAGCAGTAGGGACATATTGTAGGCTCACCTGCCGCATTTGCTCGCCAAATCCGGGAAGTAGTTTTTTGCAAACAGCAATGGTTGCCTCTGGGGTCACATCCCTTGCGGCAGGTCCCGTTCCACCGGTCGTGACAATTAAACAACAACCCTCGTCATCAGCCATTCGAATCATTTCTTTTTCCAATAGTTCCTGTTCATCCGGAATTACTGCGTACTCCGATTCCCAGGGACTAGCCAGCCATAAGTTAAGAAGCCGTTTGACTTCCTTGCCTGGCAAATCCTCATACTCACCACGACTTGCGCGATCCGATACATTGATAATCCCAATTTTTGTTTTTGCCACCTATCCTAAGCTTTAGTGTTTCACAAGAGTACAACTATTGTAATAATTCTAAAAAAATACCGGTATCATTTTACAGTATTCTTGGTGGTGACGGCCAATCAGGATTTTTTACAGTAGCGGTGATTATACAAATGCGCCACAACCAAGGTAATTGAACCTGCATACATGAACCAAATACCATGGTGGAAATGAAAGGGTTCGGATAGAAGCCCAATTGCAAAAATGATCCATGCCCCCCATAATACCTTCTTAATTCCTGTATGACTCGTATGCCGGGCCGAATACCAGACTGCGACCAAACTCAAGACCAAAAAAAGGTAATCCAGTAGGGCCCAAAACCCTGCTCCGTGATGGTGGTGACCCAAGGTACTCTCCAATACAGGTCTAGTGGCAAAAAACAAAGGGGTCAAGGCACAATGGATGGCACAAAGACCGCTGGCAGCTACTCCAAGTAAGTCGGAATAATTTATTTTTTTCATTTGGCTCATACCACGTATTATCAAATAAGGATTTTGAAGATTTTCATGATTTAACAATAACAGTTTTATTTGCAATGGGGCGGTAAAGTTAAGTCAATTTTCACAAATGCAACTAAGTTGCATTTGTAATTCTTTTTATTTTTGTCAAAACATTCAAATGGTCGAAACATCGAATCTTGCATATGCCTACGAAAATGGTCAAGAACTGAGTTTTCCTGATATTGGGCTTTCTGAAGGGGAACACTTGCTGGTGATAGGACCGTCCGGGGTGGGTAAGACTACCCTTTTATATCTTATGGCAGGTCTGTTGCTTCCATCAAAAGGTAAGGTGTCCATTGCGGGAACGGAGTTAAGTTCCTTGTCGCGCCGCGAGATGGATAAATTCAGGGGAGAACAAATTGGGCTTATCTTTCAACAATATCATTTCATCAAATCCCTGAATGTTTCTGATAACCTCAGCTTAAGACAGAGCTTTCCAAAAAACGTGAATGATAAAGAAAGAAGAAATCAACTTACAGAAAGGTTGGGCCTTGCCGAACATTTGCATAAGAAAGTCACTGCTTTGAGTCAAGGGCAGCAACAGCGACTTTCCATAGCGTTGGGATTGATTCACAGACCGAAGATTATTTTCGCCGATGAACCTACTTCCAACTTAGATGATGTAAACTGTGCGAAGGTCATTGACTTACTCAAGGAAGAGGCTGAAATCTGCAAAAGTAGTCTGTTGATTATTACCCATGACCTTCGGGTAATGTCCCATTTTAAAAATAAGGTTGTATTATGAAGCTAGGCTATCTCGCTTTTAGAAATATGGTTTCAAAACCACTCAACCTATTGTTGAGTCTTCTGTTACTATCGCTGAGTGTATCATTGGTCACTTTTGTCTTACAGTTAAGCCAACAGTTGGGAGGGCAACTGAACAAGAATATTGCTCCTTTCGATATGGTGGTAGGGGCCAAGGGAAGTCCTTTACAGCTCGTTTTGTCCTCTGTGCTCCATATTGATGTTCCAACGGGTAATATTAAGTTGGAAGAAGCTGCCGCAATACAAAAACATCCTTTTGTTCAAACTGGGATTCCTGTTTCTTATGGAGATAACTACAAAGGTTTTCGGATTTTGGGTACGGAACTGGAATATCTCGATCATTACAATGCCGAATTGGAGGAAGGGGAATTATACGAAAACTCCTTTGAAGTGGTTGCAGGTAGCAATGTTGCCCAACGAATGGGATTAAAAATAGGGGATAGCTTTGTAAGCTCTCATGGCTTGGCCGCTTCAGAAGGTGAAGCGCACGACGATCATCCATTTATTATAAAAGGAATTTTAAAGCCCACGGGAACGGTGGTTGACCAGTTATTGATTACCAATCTGGAAAGTATATGGGAAGCCCATGATCATGGGGAAGATGACCACGAGGAAGAAGGTCACGAGCACGAAGAGAATCACGAACATGGGGAAGGGGATCATCATGAAGACGGTCACGAGCACGACGATGATCACGAACATGGAGAAGATCATGAGCATGAAGAGGATCACAAACATGAAGAAGGTCATAATCATGGTGAAAAGGAGCATGAACATGGGGAAGGGGACCATCACGAACATGAAGAGGACCATGAACATGAAAAGGAGGCCCATCATGAAGAAGAAAAGGAAATTACCTCGTTATTGGTTAAGTTCAAAAGTCCTTTAGGCATGGTTCAACTCCCGAGGTTCATCAATGAGAACACCTCAATGCAAGCAGCTTTGCCAGGTTTCGAAGTACAACGATTGATGGGGTTGCTAGGTTCTGGAGTGCAGACCATAAACGGTATTGCATTGGCTATTCTTTTGGTTTCCGGATTAAGTATCTTTATAAGTCTTTTAAAGACCATCCGTGAAAGAAAACAAGAGCTTGCCCTACTAAGAACTTACGGCCTCCGTACCAGACAACTTCTGGGGCTGGCGTTTTTGGAAGGAATATTTTTGGCACTTATTGGGTTTCTATTGGGATGGCTTTTGGGGCGATTGGGAATATGGGGTGTTTCGCAATATATGAAAGCGTCGTATGGATATGCGTTACAAATAAATGGCCCTGAAGTGTTTGAACTTTTTCTATTGGGCCTTATCTTGGTACTGGCAACAATAGCTACTTTGTTGGCGTCTGGCTCAATTTTTAAATTAAACGTAGCTAAAACCTTGTCTGATGCTTAGAACAGTTTTAATTTTTTTGTTTTTGACTTTTGTTGGTTTTTTTGCAACTGCGCAGGAAAAATTAACATGGGAAGATTTTGCTGACGTTAATTTTGAAGCAAAATTCAATGAAAAGTACGGGGTACATTTTTTAATGCCCACTTTTGGGAAGAAAATACAATCCTATGATGGGAAACGGATTAGTATAAAGGGATATTTTTTGGATATCTCGGGAAGCGGAGATATCTTTTTGGTATCTCAAAATCCAATGGCCTCCTGCTTTTTCTGTGGAGCCGCAGGGCCAGAAACCATCATTGAGGTCAGTTTTAAAGAAAAACCACCTTTTCGAACAGATCAAATTGTAACGGTCTCAGGATTACTTGAACTCAACGAGGACGATGTGGACCATTGTAATTATATACTCACAGGGGCTACGGGTCGATTAGTGAACTGAAAAAATGCGGTTTTTTGTTTTAATAGCACTATTTTGGACGGTAACATCGGTCACTGCACAAACTGTTTTGGATTGGTCAGACCTTTCCGAAGGAATTTCTTGGGAATTGCCCTCACTTGAAAGTATGATTCCAGGGTTTCAAAAAGCGACCTTTTCCCAAAAAATGAAAACTTTGGAGGGAAAGGAAGTCACGATAACTGGATATTTGTTGGTTTTGGATGGTAGACAATCTGTTTACCTTCTCTCCAAAAACCCAATGGCTTCCTGTTTTTTTTGCGGGAATGGTGGGCCTGAAACTGTAATGGATTTAGAGTTTACAGAAAAACCTTCTTTTGTAATGGACGAGTTAATCTCTGTTAAAGGCACTTTTCATTTAAACGAGAACGACCCAAACGCCTGTTATTACCGAATTGAAAATGCCGATGCACTGAGCTTCAAATAAATGGTCTAGCTATGAGAACGGAACACTGTGAGCGCCTTTTGGAGCAAAAAGGATTGAAAAAAACCAAGGTTCGTATGGCGCTGCTTCAGCACTTTATGAATTTGGATTATGCCCAATCCTACAATGACGTGCAAGGAGCTTTGGTTAAGGAAGTGGATAAGTCCACACTGTACCGAAATTTGACAAGCTTTGAGCGGGCGGGTATAATCCATCGTATTGACGATCACTCGGGGGTAGCCAAATACGCATTTGGTGAAGCCCCAATGCAAGGAAACGACCACGCCCATTTTGTGTGCGAACGTTGTGAAACAGTATATTGCATAGAAGGGCTGACTCCTCTGCAGCTTGAGGTTCCCGAAGGATTCAAAACCAACCAAGTGCAGACCATAATCAGGGGGATTTGCGCTGATTGCTGAACAATGACCAATCAATATCTATATAACATGAAAAAATGTATTCCCTTATCTTTTTTATTGGCATCGACTGCCATTTTTGCCCAAACCGTTGAAATCCCGAAGAGTTATAGCAATATGCTGGAAGATGAAAACGGGTTGTATCTTAAAGATGGAGACCAACGATACTATGCGGTAAAGAGCAAGCCTCTCTACACGCTTGAACAATTGTTTGGGAATCCAGAAGGTACAGAAGAAGGAGTGAAATTGGATTTTGGCGATTTTAAAGGGGATATAACCTACGGATTGATTCCCTACGGGAAGGCACCCCATCCACTACCTGTCTTCCGTTTTGTAAAAACTTTGGAATCAGGTAAAGTGGACATCAATATTGGGAGGGATTTTAGATACCCTTATGACTTTGTGGATTGGCAAAAGAACAAGATACTTTCTATAGGGTATCGTTTAACCGACGAAACTGGTATGGTGGTTTATGATGGTGAAGTGTCGCTAAAGGGTAGTGGTCCTTTCACTGTAGCTCCCTCAATCTATGAAGGTCCTTTTATAAATATGCTAACGGATACAAGCGCCACAATTTGGTTCAATACGACCTTACCTGTGGCCGTGGGATTACAGATTAATGGAAAAACCATTGAGAGCCCCTCGGGAACACACCATGAAATTGCGGTTGATGGCCTGACTCCAGACACAAAATATGAGTATTCCGTCACCTATGATGGTTTTACACAACAATATCATTTGAAAACAGCACCAAAACCTGGGAGCAAGACCCCTTTTGTATTCGCCTACACCAGCGATAGTAGGCATGCCTCGGGTGGGGGAGAGCGAAAGATTTATGGAGCCAACGCTTATATCATGAAAAAGATTGCAGCGGTGGCTTATGCCAATGGAGCTGCATTTATGCAATTTAGCGGTGATCTTATCAATGGGTACCTGGGAACCAACGCCGAGACCCAAGTGCAGTATACCAACTGGAAAAAAGCCGTAGAACCTTTTTGGCATTACATGCCTTTTCAGGTGGGCATGGGAAATCATGAAGCTTTAGGCCATATTTTTAAGGACAGTACGGGAAGGACCAGAGGATTTGTTGACAAATTTCCGTTCCCCACTGAGTCGGCAGAAATGGCTTTTGCAGAGGCTTTTGTAAATCCGGTTTCGACCCTAAAAAGTGAGGATGGAAGCAAGTATGACCCATCTTCCCAGACCACAGATTTTCCATCGTATGCCGAGAACGTATTTCATTATCGATACGATAATGTAGCTGTGGTGGTGTTGAATAGTGATTACTGGTATGCACCAAGCCTTCGCTCAAATACGGCTACCTCTGGAGGGTTACACGGCTATATTATGGACAATCAATTGGAATGGTTGGAAAAGACCATTACCTCCTTGGAAGATGATGTAACCATTGACCATATTTTTGTTACCCAACATACCCCGGCATTCCCGAATGGAGGGCATAGTCGTGATGATATGTGGTACAGCGGCAACAACGAAAAACGCCCCTTTGTGGCGGGCAAAGGGGTTCAGAAAGGAATTTTGGAACGACGGGACCAATATTTGGATATCCTCATCAATAAAAGTAAAAAGGTTCTTGCCATATTGACCGGGGATGAGCACAACTACAATCGTTTGAAGTTGACAAAGGAGGTTACCATCTATCCAGAAGATTACCCTCATGAAAAACTAAACGTATCAAGACCCATCTATCAAATCAATAATGGTGCTGCTGGTGCCCCCTACTACGCACAGGAAGTGTTACCATGGAGTGAACATACCAAAGCTTTTAGTGTGGAAAACGCCGTTTGCCTGTTTTATGTGGATGGACCGACGGTGAAAATGAAGGTAATCAATCCTGATACGTTGAACTTGATTGATGAAATAGAATTGAGATAGTTTTCGATTTTTAAAGGCTTCATCATCATTTAAGCGGTTGACCTTTTTCAGTATTAAAGAACCCTTACCAAAACGAGTTCTCTAACATTGAAATAAAAGACATTCCAGCTGCAGCTCCCGAGATAAAGAGATTCCACTCTCGATGTTTGACTTTTAAAACATTGAGAAAGAGGAATGCAATTCCAACAATAAAAAGTACAATCAACAACTGCCCCAGTTCTATACCAATGTTGAAGCCCAGAAGGGGTATCACAATATCGGAAGGGTCCATGATTAGTGCTTTGAAATAGTTGGAAAAGTCCATACCGTGAATCAATCCGAAAAACAGGGCCATGGCATAGTTTCTCTTCATTTTGAACCCTTTTTCCGCTTTATCGGTACCCAACACATTATGTAGAGCGGTCAAAAAAATGGTCAGGGGTATCAAGAATTTGATTATTCTGGAAGGGATGGAGAAAATCTCCAAGGATACCAAAACCAAGGTTACACTGTGCCCAATGGTAAAGGCCGTTACCAAAATCAAAATTTTGCGCCATTGTTCGATTCGGTAGACGGCACAAAGTGCCACCAAGAAAAGGATATGGTCATATGCCGCTATATCAGCAATATGCTCGAAGCCTAATTTCAAATAAAACTCAAATGGATGCATATCAGAATTGGAGCTGGTGGGTAGGCGTAT
>NZ_JANQIH010000143.1 GCF_028282265.1 Allomuricauda sp. | reverse complement strand
CCAAGGTGGATATTATTTTTGCAGACCCTCCCTACAATTTTGAAGTCCAACAATTTGAACGTTTAGTGGACCTTGTATTCCAGAAAGACCTACTTTCTCTTAACGGGGTATTCATTATCGAGCATCCTATCCAAACCGACCTAAGCTCCATTTCAAACTTTGTCGATTCTAGAAAATATGGCGGCAGTGTTTTCAGCTTTTTCGGAACTGCTTGAACTTATTCTCCACTTTCTATATTAAAAAACAATGCAAGGAGATACTTTTGCATATTTTCTTACGTTAATATCAAAAATCTTAAACCTCAATTCTACGATGAAAATATTTAAACCCTTTTTATTGTTCGCCTTTGTAGCCCTAATAGCTTCATGTAGCGATGATGACAGTACTGAACCTATTGATGCAGAAACTTTAATCGGATCTTGGACAGCAATTTCCTTAGATGCAGATATTGACCTCAATGGAGACTTTGCAGGTATCCCTGTAGTAAGTTCCACAAATACCGTTGGTGAGAACCTGGATTACAACGTAACCTTCACGGAAACCGAATACACGGTAACAGGTGGATATGATTTGGTTACCACCGGAACGGTAAACGGGGAGCCTTTGGATGCAGAACCAACTTCCATTAGTGGTATCAACGAAACTGGTACATACTCTTTGGATGGCAATACACTTACCATTGATGGCAACATTTATGATTTTGATGCAAATGGAGTCAGCCTTAGCGAGGTTTCTGCAGAGCAAATAGTGGAAGTTTCGATAAACTCAAATGGAGAATTGGTAATGAGAGAAAGAGGAGAGCAAACCCTTACAGTAGAAGGTATCAACTTTACTGTCGATATCGATGCAGTTTCCGTTTGGAGACGTCAATAAAAATTAGAAGGATGGGCTAAGACTTGATCAAAGCTCTAATCAACACATAAAAACCTTCCCATGGTAAAACATGAGGAAGGTTTTATCTTTTTGGCTCTTTAAGATTATTGTTCGGTCATTTTTTTGGTGATGAAAAATCCGGCCAGCAAGCCAAGTCCGGCCATAAAGAACCCTGCTCCTGGAGCAGCAATTTCATCTTCAATGCCAAGTTCCATCAACAATCCGGCAGTAAAGATACCTAAACCGATGCCCATCATTAAAGTGGCCAAGTTTATCACAATAACTTTCCAGATTGGGGTTACGCGAGAACCTTTGCCATAAAAAATTGAGGCTTCGGCTCCTTTGTCTATCAAAGCCAATCTTTCCTTGTTCCGGGCAGAAATATACAGGTAAAAGATTCCGAAGATAACCCCGAACATAATAGGGATAATAATGATTTCTGGATTTTGCATAATTGATAATTTAAAGTTTGCTGTTCGTTTTTGTTTGTTTGCGGTTATGACGCACCAATTTGGTTCTAGGTTACACTTATCAAAAAAAATATTTAATCTGTAACCAGAGTGGTGTTCTTAACGTCTTATGTGCAATGGCCAACAAAACTGACCAATATTTAATTGCACGGACACTGAATGGGGATTTGCAAGCCTTTGCTTCTTTGGTTGAAAAATATCAAGAGTATGTATTCACCATTGTGGTCCGTATGCTCAAGGTAAACGAGGAAGCTGAAGAAGTGGCACAGGATACCTTTATCAAGGTTTATGAATCACTTTCTGGATTCAAAGGAGATTCCAAATTTTCAACTTGGCTATATCGTATTGCATACCGCAAGGCCTTGGACCAGATAAGGAAGAATAAGAACAGAGTACAGTCTTTTGAGTTAATCGAGGATATCAGTGAAGACAAATACCAAACAATAGACAATCCATCAGAAGCAATGGAAGGGCAAGAGCGACTTCAAAGAATTAAACGGTGTATCAATCAACTGAATCCTACCGACGCTGCATTGGTCACTTTTTTCTATTTTGAAGACCTTAGTATAAAGGAGATCGCAAGTATTACCCAACTTACTGAGGACAATGTCAAAGTCAAGTTACACCGCAGTAGAAAGAAACTATTTGACTTAATGGTAAAACATGAAGTGTTATCAAAAAATCTAAGGAATCATGGACAAACTATCTAGCAAAGAAGAAGACAGGTTAAAAAGGGCCATCGACGAAGTAGGCTTGGAAAAGCCCTCAAAGATGTTCACAACCAATGTGCTTAACGTTATCCAAAGAAAAATGGTAGAGTACAGTCAACCTGCACCGCTGATTTCAAAAAAAGGATGGGCCTTGGTAATCTTTATCTTTGCCGGCTGCTGTAGCTTATTCCTGTTTTATCCAAATGAAGGGATACAATGGTTCAGAACTTTGGAACAACTAAATGCGCAGTTCCCTCAAGGTCTATTTGACGGTATTAAAATATCAAAAACTGCAGTTTTTGCCATTTCGCTCATGGGTCTTTTTCTATTGCAACTCCCCTTTTTGCTACAGTTGGTCAACAAACAACGAAATATGGAATGAAAAGCAGGCCGTAAGCCGGATTCTGTCGTGCCTTATCATTTATCTAGACCAAGGGTCGCCCCAAGGTTCGAACCGCCTACCCTCCGATTTGGGCGTGCAACCCTCAAACACCGGTTTACATGGCGTTTCACCGCATAGAGTTTACCTGATTTCACTACAGCCGAACTGTACTTGCTTTCTGTTGCACTTGTCCTCGTCTTTCGACGGACGGATGTTATCCGCTACGCTGCACTTTGGTGTCCGGACTTTCCTCTTCAATCTGAAGCGATAAGGTGGCCTGCTGGCTGCAAAGGTACGCTTATTGTTAATAAAAAATGATTAGCCCTACAGTTGCAACCATGCTTTGCAATCGGGTATTTTTATATTTGTGTATCGCTAAAACTGTCTGGTTGGAACCTTTTATAGTATCCGCTCGAAAATATAGACCGCAGACCTTCAAGGATGTTGTAGGCCAAGAAGCCATTACCAATACCTTGATGAACGCCATTGAAAATGACCATTTGGCACAGGCACTGCTGTTCTGTGGTCCTAGGGGGGTGGGCAAAACAACTTGTGCTCGAATTTTGGCCAAAAAGATAAATCAAGATGGCACCGAGCGTACTGATGAAGATTTCGCCTTTAATATTTTTGAATTGGATGCGGCTTCGAACAACTCGGTCGATGATATCAGAAGCCTGATTGATCAGGTTAGAATTCCTCCACAGGTAGGAAAGTATAAAGTCTATATCATTGATGAGGTCCATATGCTATCCCAATCCGCTTTCAATGCTTTCCTAAAAACTCTGGAAGAGCCTCCGAAGCATGCTATTTTTATTTTGGCGACCACTGAAAAACACAAAATCATTCCTACGATACTGTCCCGATGCCAAATTTTCGATTTTAAACGAATTACGGTCAAGGATGCCTCTGCCTATTTGAAATATATTGCGGAACAACAAGGAATTGAAGCAGAAGAAAGTGCACTTCATATCATCGCTCAAAAAGCCGATGGTGCCATGCGGGATGCCCTCTCCATTTTTGATAGGGTCGTAAGCTTTGCGGGTAAAAATCTCACGCGAAAGGCCGTTACCGAGAATTTAAATGTACTCGATTACGATACGTACTTTTCTACAACAGACCTAATTCTTGAAAACAACATTCCCGAGTTGCTTGTTTTGTTCAACAAAACCCTATCCCTTGGTTTTGACGGGCATCATTTCATATCGGGTCTAGCTTCGCACTTTAGAGATCTATTGGTCTGTCAACATCCGGAAACTTTAGCTTTATTGGAGGTTGGGGAAGACGTGAAAGAGCTTTACAGGGAACAGTCCCAAAAATGTTCAAAAGACTTTTTATTGAAAGCCCTTGACCTAGCAAACGAATGCGATCTAAAATACAAAGCCAGCAAAAACCAAAGGCTTTTGGTAGAGCTCACCCTGATGAAATTGGC
>NZ_JANQIH010000133.1 GCF_028282265.1 Allomuricauda sp. | reverse complement strand
CATAAGCTTTTCCCAAAAGCAAAATTGTTCTGGAGGAAGAATTAGCATTGAGCGCATCCTTAAAATTCGCAATCGCGAGGTCGTATTGTCGATGATAGGTGTAAATTTCACCCAAAGCGGTCAACGACCGGGATAGTTCTGTTTTGTTACCTCGCTTACCTAAGTTGGAGATGGATTTGGCAATAAAGTCAATGCTCTTTTGAAGGTCGGTTTTCTTGTAGAAATTGGCGGAATCCAGAAAACGCTGATGATTCATTACGCTACTGGATATCATTTTTTTTGACCGAGAACTTTTACCCAAGGTGTACCCCTCTACCAAAACATCAATATCTTCATTGGACCTTATTTGATGACGCACTGTCTCAAACTCCAAACTTTCGACAATCAATACATCTCCTAGGGCTGCCTTGATGCGAAACTCCCCCTGTCTATTGGTAGTGGTGAATTCTCCTTTATCCGTAGAAATGGAAACCCCAGATATGGGCACCAGGGTTTCCTTTCCTTTTACGGAACCTTCAATGGTAATCAATGAGCGTGATTCATTTACCTGTGAAAACCCAGTGAAAAGGGATAAGAACAGTAGAAGCGATATGTACCTTTTAACGAACATAATATCGGTAAACTTACTTCATTACAATGGGTTTAAAAAATAGGAATCGCAAGGAAATCCATATGAAATGGGGAGAATTACCGATGTTACGAACCTAAAGGTTCTGTTCACTCATTACCTAGTTCCGTTTACTCATTCTAGATTTTTCTTCTGTAAAACTGGGCATACTTTAGACCCAGATTCTAAATTATGTAATCATGAAAAAAACAAAACTTTTACTTAGCATAGCACTCTTTTCCTTCGTTCTGGGGAATGTATATAGCTGTAACCTTAAATCTGAAAAAACTGAAGGCATAGCCCTGAACACAACCTATGTGGACGAGAAAGAGGAAGATAAACCAGTGAAGCAATATGTAAAAATTGCGTTGTTATTGGATACTAGCAACAGTATGGATGGACTTATAAATCAAGCAAAAGCACAACTATGGGATATTGTAAATGAATTTACACACGCCCGCTGTGGTAATGAAGTTCGACCATCCCTGCAAATTGCTTTGTATGAATATGGTAACGATAACCTTTCTGCCAGAGAGGGCTACATTAGACAGGTTCTCGGGTTCAGCAGTGATTTGGACGAAATATCGGAGAGATTGTTCTCATTGACCACAAATGGCGGAGAGGAATTTTGTGGGCAGGTTATCCATACTTCTCTCAAACAATTGGATTGGGGCAAAAACGCAGATGACCTGAAAATGATTTTTATTGCTGGAAATGAGCCTTTTACCCAAGGTAAGCTCAATTACAAAGATGCAGCATTGAATGCCAAGGAAAAAGATATCATTGTCAATACCATTTTTTGTGGAAATTATGAGCAAGGTATTTCTACCATGTGGAAAAAGGGAGCAACCCTCACTGGGGGAGAGTATATGGCCATTGACCATAATCGCCAAGTGGTTCACGTTAAGACTCCCTATGACGAGGTTATTATAAAGTTGAATGCTCAACTCAACAACACCTACATTTCTTATGGAGCGGCCGGTGGAAGAAAAAAGCGTTACAATCAGCCCAAGATTCAAACGCTGCCGAACTTGAAGAAGCTGTTGTGGTAAAAAGAGCCGTGAGCAAAAGCTCAAGAATGTACAAAAACTCTTCATGGGATCTTGTTGACGCTGTTGAGGATGAAGAGGTTGAGATCTCAGAGCTTTCCGAGAAAGACCTACCCCAAGAACTAAAAGGAAAGTCTGACAAAGAGATTGAGGATTTCATTGAAGCCAAAAAGGAAGAGCGTAATCGTATTCAAAAAGAAATTCAAGAACTGAACAAAAAACGTGAGGTATATATCGCCAAAAATCAAAAGGAGGAGACAGGCGAATTGGAAAATGCCTTATTGAGCGCCATTAAAAGTCAAGCGGCTAAGAAGAATTATAAATGGGATGAATGATTGAATGAATTAGCCGTAGAAAATGGTCCGTTGTTGCAACGGGCCATTTTTAGTTGTTGGCTGCCGGACAATAGCAATCGTAACGTTTTTGTGTATCATCCTGTCCGAAATCGTATCCCAAGGTTATTTGATGAAACCCGCCATTATCAAATCGAATATCTCCCATCTGATAGGAATAGTTATAGGAGAACAAAAAGTTTTTATAGTTCAAACCAACGATGGGAGTAATCAATTGTAAGCGTTGTTCCCCAAAACCACCATCTTGTTGAAATTGGGCTCCATCAAAACTGCGTCGATATGAAAGTCCGCCCCAAATGGTTCCAAAGGGAACATCCCGATATACTTTGGCATTGAAATCAACCGTAGCTTCCTCAGTAAACTCTGTCAACTGTAAAAGCACAGAAGGCTCAATACGAGTTTTGCTGCCAAACACATAGCCTACAGAAAACAAATACCTTCTTAAATTATCAAACTCCGCAGCACTGTAAAGGTCCCTGCCACTACCCAAAATGTTCAAAACCGCCACATGGGCATAGAACTCAAATAGATTATAAGAGGCTCCCAAATCAACATTAAAATAACCTGTCGTGTTTTTGGTACCTGAAATTACAGGGTCAGGAACAATAGACCTAAACTCGGTTTCATCCAAGCTACTCAAAATCGCACCCACGCTTAGTCCAAAGGATATTTGGTTTAAAGTCCTAAAATCTCCGGCAAGTTGAAGGTGATGTGCGTAAGTAAACTTAAATCCGGTTTGTGAATGATATCCATTTGAATCGTTAAAAAGGATGGCCCCCACTCCACTTCGCTCACCTACCCTAAAGTTTCCATTAAGTGTTTGTAGGTTTGGAGCCTCATCAACGCTGAACCACTGTTGCCTAGCTGTTAGTCTAATTTTTCCTCCTTCGGCAATACCGGCCATCGAAGGATAGACCAAATAGTAATTGTCTGCCAGATAATCAAAGTAAACTGGAATCCCTTCTTGAGCTTTCGAAGAAAACATCAAAAGAAAGAACATGAACAATAGGGTTATGTAGCGTCTCATGAAACGATAATGGGGCTATGGTTGATACTTATCGATAATCAAACATTTAAATAACGGCTTTAACACTACATTATTATATATTTTGAGGCTGATATTTACTTTGGTATTTTTGTACAAATTCCTTGCTATGAAAGATTATAATATTACCGTAGTCCCTACCAATAGCCCTAAAATATTAAAATTTGAGGCAAATCAGTTCCTTGTCAAGAACAACTATGAGTTCAAGAATATCGATGAGGCCAAGAACTCCCCTTTGGCACAGCAGTTATTCTACCTTCCATTTATCAAAACTGTTTACATTTCGGGCAATTTTGTTGCCATGGAACGTTTCGATATTGTGGAATGGGAAGATGTAAAAGACGAGGTGGCCCAACAACTTGTGGAATATTTAAATGCCGGTGAACCCATTGTCCATGAGGACTTGGACAAAAAGAAAGAAGCCGTTACCGTGTACGCCGAGGTTACACCAAACCCAGCGGTCATGAAGTTTGTAGCAAACAAGAAGATTGTTCCTGCCATTTTTGAGTTTAAGAATATCGATGAGGCCAAAGATTCGCCCTTGGCTACCGAGCTTTTCCATTTCCCCTTTGTGAAAGAGGTCTTCTTTGATGAGAATTATGTTTCGGTTTCAAAGTATGAAAGAGCTGATTGGGACGAGGTCACCCTTGAAGTCCGTGAATTTATTCGTGACTTTTTGGCTGAAGGCAAGGAAGTAGTTTCATCAGAAGCTGTTTCCAATACCAAAAATGCAGTTCCAGACCACATCGAACAGGAGAAATACGATGATACATCACTTCAAATCATAGACATACTGGAAGAATATGTAAAGCCAGCTGTAGCTAGTGATGGCGGTAACATTCTGTTTCAGTCCTATGAGGAAGACAGCAAAACGGTCAACGTAATTTTACAAGGAGCTTGTAGCGGTTGTCCTTCGTCAACCTTCACCCTAAAAAATGGAATTGAGACCATGCTAAAGAATATGATGGGTGACAAGGTGAACGAAGTGGTGGCCATTAATGGTTGATTTACCCAGTAAAAATGGGTGTTATCAGGGATTTTTCATAACTTCAATAAATTTTAAATACATTAACCATGGCAGTATTAAAGGTAATTGAGGTTTTGGCAAATTCTAACGAAAGTTGGGAGGATGCGGCGAAGAATGCCCTTGACCAAGCCTCTAAATCAGTAAAGAACATTCGTTCCGTTTACATCAATGAACAAAGTGCTTCTGTCAAAGACGGTAAGATTGACGAATACCGCGTGAATGTGAAAATTACGTTTGAAGTCAACTGATTTCAAATGTGAACCAAAAAGTACAAAGCGCCTACCAGGGCGCTTTTTTGTTAAACCCAACGTATGACCAAAAGGCTGCATATCCTTGCTATAGTTTTGTGTTTCTCTTTTGGCTGTACCCAAAAAAAGAATACTGTGACCCAAAAGCATACCAATGCCCTTATCAAAGAATCCAGCCCCTATTTATTGCAACATGCCCATAACCCCGTTAATTGGGAAGCATGGAAGCCAGAAGTTTTGGAACGTGCCATTAAAGAAGACAAACCCTTGCTTATAAGTATTGGTTATGCCTCTTGCCATTGGTGCCATGTAATGGAAAAGGAATGTTTTGAAGATGAAGAGGTGGCCCAGGTTATGAACGAACATTTTATCAATATTAAAATAGATAGGGAGGAGCGGCCTGATGTGGACCAGATTTACATGGATGCCATACAGCTTATGTCCGGTCACGGAGGATGGCCGCTCAATATTGTGGCTCTGCCCAATGGCAAACCTTTTTGGGGAGCAACTTATGTTCCGAAAAAGAATTGGATTCAGTCGCTTGAGCAATTGGCAAAACTGTATAAAGAAGAACAATCGCGGGTGCAAGAGTACGCCAATAATCTTTCTCAGGGGGTAACGGCAATCAATCTTATTGAAAACAATGAGGAGACGGATTTTTACTCTCTCGAACAATTGGATAGAGCGGTTGCACAATGGTCCCAGTATTTTGATGATTTTCTAGGCGGATATAAAAGGGCCCCAAAATTTATGATGCCCAATAATTGGGATTTTCTTCTCCACTACTCAACGGCCACTGCTAAGGATGAGATTCTCGAATATGTAAATACCACTCTAACGCGCATGGCCTACGGGGGAATCTTTGATCATGTAGGAGGCGGTTTTTCAAGATATGCTGTGGATACCAAATGGCATGTTCCCCACTTTGAAAAAATGCTCTACGATAATGGGCAGATGGTCAGTTTGTATGCGAAAGCCTATGCTGTGACCCAAAACGAGCTGTATCGGGAAGCCGTTGAAAAAACAATTGATTTTGTTGTGGAAGAGTTGAAAGATGAAAACGGCGGGTTTTATTCTTCGTTGGATGCTGACAGCCTTGACGAAAACGGGGAACTCGAGGAGGGTGCCTATTATGTTTGGACAAAGGACGAACTTCAAAAACTATTGGGCGATGACTTTGACTGGTTTAAGGACTATTACAGCATTAATTCATACGGACATTGGGAAAATGGGAATTATGTTTTGATTCGGGATAGTTCAAACGACGAGATTGCCAAAAAGCTTGCTATGGGTCTTGATGAGCTAAAATCCAAAAAAGTTTCAGCTGTTGAAAAACTAAAACAACATCGTGAAAATCGCCCAAAACCAAGGCTTGATGACAAAATCCTTACTTCTTGGAACGGCTTGATGCTAACCGGACTCATTGATGCATATCGGTATCTAGGGAATGAATCCTATCTGGAACTGGCCCTGCAAAATGCCCTGTTTATTCAGCGTGAAATGCTAAAAAAAGACCGTTCCCTTTATAGAAACCACAAAAACGGGGAAAGTACCATCAACGCTTTCCTGGAAGACTATGCCATAATTATTGAGGCCTTTCTTAACCTTTACGAAGTAACCTTTGATGAAAAATGGTTGAACCATGCCAAAGACCTCATTGATTACACAAAGACCCATTTTCTGGATGAAACATCACATATGTTTTTCTTTACTTCGGATGAAGACCAATCCCTGATTCGTCGTAGTATAGAAACCAGCGACAATGTGATTTCCGCTTCAAACTCAATAATGGCCAAAAACCTGTACAAATTCCACAAACTATTTCCCAATGAAGGTTATGGGGAGTTGGCTTCTCAAATGGTCAAAAATGTTCAGGAAAATTTCGACAAAAGTGCACAGAGCTATGCCAATTGGCTACATTTAGTTCTTTTTGAAGCACAAAATTTTTATGAAATTGCCTTGGTAGGTGAAGAATTTATGAAACTGGGCAAGGAGATTTCAGCACAATACAAGCCCAACAGCATTTTGGTAGGAACGGCTAAAGAAGCTAGTCTTGAACTGTTGAAAAATAGATATAACGAAGGAAAGACCTTGGCCTATGTTTGCATTGAGGGGGCTTGCAAATTGCCCGTTGACTCTACAGAAGAGGTATTGGAACAAATCAATGACCGCTAAACACAATTAACCAAAATTTAAAATCCGCATTTTGACATGTTTGCGGTATTTTTTAAGTTGAAAACTCTAAAAAAACTCAAATGAAAGAACTTAATAACTATCAAAAACATATTGAACAGGCTATCGATTGGTTCTGGAATATGCTTCCCAATCTCATTTTAGCCATTGTCATTTTAGTAGTTGGACTTTGGGTAGTTCGTTTTTTGAACCGAATGGTGCGCAAATTTTTTGAAAAGAAAGATTACGACGAAACACTTGAGTCCTTTTTGCAAAGCTTCATCAGCATAACGCTCAAAATTCTTCTGTTTGTGTTGGTCATCACACAATTGGGAGTTAAAACGTCATCATTGATTGCGCTTTTGGGTGCAGCCGGCCTTGCCATTGGTCTTGCCTTACAAGGTTCTCTGGCCAACTTTGCCGGGGGAGTGCTCATACTTGTTTTCAAACCCTTTAAGGTCGGTGATTGGATTTCTGCCCAAGGAGTCGATGGAAGTGTTAAGCAGATTACGATTTTCAGCACGAAACTGAACACTTTTGGCAATCAGGTGGCCATTATTCCCAACGGTCAATTGTCCAATGGTAACATAGTAAACTACAATATGGAAGATACCCGACGTGACAAGTTTGATGTAGGGATCGGCTACGGTTCCAATATCAAGAAGGCGAAAGAAATACTGCTTCAACTATGTGCTGAAAACGCTGATATCCTTACGGAGCCAGCTCCTGAGGTATATGTAGGGGAATTGGGAGACAGTTCAGTGAATTTAACCCTTCGGTTTTGGGCAAAGAATGAAGTATTCTGGCCAGCTCATTTTTATGTCATTGAACAGGCAAAGTTACGTTTTGATGCTGAAGGCATTGAAATACCATTCCCGCAAAGAGTGGTCCACGAAGCAGATTAGCTTTTTTTTCCTTGAAGGACGAAGTCCTTTAAATAATAAGGTTCGAAGTAGGCCACATCTTCAAAATCTTGCCGCTCATATCTGTTATGCGCAATACTAGCCATTTCGTTTGCTGAAGGCATTAATTCGGTGTTGAAAACAAAATTTGGTTGTTTCAATACTTCGGCACATTTGGCAGCACCATTACCTACTAGATGAATCTTCTTGGTTTCAAGGTATTCCTTGTAGGAATCCTCATTTATGATTTCGGCACGTGTCTCTCGAATTTCTTGATATCGGGCATCAAAAACAGCAGAATAAACTTCCATCCGCCTGGCATCCAAAACAGGGATTATCAATTCATCCTCACCAGCTTTGATTTGTCGGGCCATACTTTCCAATGTAGGAACCGAAATCAAAGGTAAATCCAAAGAAAAACAAAGCCCTTTCGCTGCAGAAACGCCTATTCGAAGTCCAGTATATGAACCCGGACCCATGCTTACTGCAATGGCATCCAAGTCCATGAACGATAGCGAGGCTTCATCAAGAAGTTCCTTTATAAAAACATGTAGTTGTTCCGAATGGGAATACTCCAATGCATTGTTCTCTTTCAAGAAAAGGGTTTTCCCGTTCTCCGAAATACTTACAGAACAGTTGGTAGTTGCGGTCTCTAAGTTTAGTATTTTGGCCATAAAGGCCACAAAGATACTAGTTTAACGCAATAGGAATACCAAAGTAGAACTCCAAAATTTTCAGCCTGAAAATGTAATCGTACTTGGTACGAATTACATCGGCCTCGGCATTGTCGACCCTAGCCTGCGCTTGTCCAAAATCAAAAGCATTCATAAGGCCCACTTCATATCTCTCCTTAGCGTAATCATAGGCTAATCTCCTGGCCTCCAAAGTTTTTTCGGCAGCTTCATACGCTTTTCTAAATGTGGTTACATCAACATAGGCCTGTTGGATGGTTGTTTCCAAATCCAACTTATCCTGTTCGAATTGAAGCTTTGCCCTTTCAAGGCTTATTTTGGAACGTTTAACACCGTTTCTGGCACTCCACCCATTAAAAAATGGAATGTTCATCTGAAGACCGTACGCCAATCCATCAAAAATCCATAACTGATCTACAAATGGAATGATGGAAAGATCGGTGGGATCAAGGTTTTGATCGGAAAATCTTGTGTTATAGTTAATGAAGGCGCTCAAAGTTGGATAATAGGCTCCTTTTGCTATTTTAAGGTCCTCTTGAGCCAATTCCACGTTAGATTGGGAAAACTTAATGTCATTCCTAAAGGTCAGCGCCTTATCGAAAATGACCTTGGCCGAGTTGTCAAGAATATCTGAAGGAGGAATATCGAAAGACTCATCTGCGATATCAAAGTTTTGGTAATCGGTAATTTGAAGTAATTGGGCCAAATTTACCCTAGAAATCAAAACTAGGCCTTCACCATTTACAATTTGCTGTTCTTGATTGGCCGCAGTAGCTTCAATTTCAAGCAAATCACCGCGTGGCACAACACCCGAAGCCACCAATTCTTTTGTTCTATTGAGGTCTTGTTCGGTAACGGCATATTGAGCTTCAAAAGTCTTCAACTGTTCTTTGTTGGAAAGCACTTGTAAGTATGCATTCGCAACATTCAATCGAATATCATCCTTAAGATCATCCAATCGATACTGATTGGCAATGGTATTCAGTTTTGCCCGATGTAAATTTCTATAGTTACGTAATCCATCAAAAATGGTTACTGTAGAGGTAAGGTCACCCGTATAGTTCAACTGCGTACTAACCGGTTCTTGGGAAGTAGGGTTAAACGAAAGACCTACGTTTTCGGTAAGTCTTGGAGTTCCATTAAGATCCGGTAACAATGCTCCAATGGCGTCCGACTTATCAATTTCGGCGTTTTCAAGATCGAGTTCAAATTGTTCGACCGTTAAATTGTTTTCTATCGCGTATTCCACACATTCCTGTAATGTCCATTTACGCATTTGTGCGTTGGAAAAAGACATAGCAAGGACTGCAATGGCAATTAATAATCTGATTTTCATTCGTTTTTTGATTTTTGCTCGGTTACTTATTCTGCTAGGCGTTACTAGGAATCTTCGTCACTTTTCTTTTCAAGTGTATTCCATACTTTGATTTTGGAATCTTCATCGAGCCCAGAGACCACCTCAACGTCAATTCCATCGCTAACACCTAACTCGATATCTTTCCTTTCAAATTCATTTTCCCCTACTTCAATTTCCACATAGGGCTTTTCTGTCTCTTTATCAAATTGCAACAATGCCTCTTTAATTGCCAATACATCTTTTTTCTCTTCAAGAACAATGGATGCGTTAGCACTGTACCCAGCTCTAACATAGGTACTATCGTTTACTTCCAAATCACCCTCAATTCTAAACTGTACAGCTCCCTCTTCCTCTACTCCTTTTGGGGCAATAAACTTGAGGTTGGCGCTAAACTTATCTTTTTCAAGTGCTCCCAAACTAATTTCAAGAGGCATCCCAACTGATAGTTTTCCAACTTCCGCTTCATCCACTTCGCCCTCAAAAATCATTTTGTTCATATCGGCAATGGTGGCAATTGTGGTACCGTCATTGAAGTTGTTACTCTGAATCACTTGATCCCCTTCTTCCACGGGAATTTCTAAAATAGTTCCGGAGACCGTGGCCCTAATATTGGTGTTTGCACTTGACGACCCTCCAATAGAACCTCTTTTGATAATCTGGTAGTCGGCCTTGGAATTCGATAGCTCTTGTTGTGCCTGATCATAGGTCAACTTCAGGTTGTTATAATCTTGACTTGAAATCACGCCTTTGTCGAACAATACTTTATTTCTATCATATTCAATTTTTGCATTGTTCAAAGCGATTTCGGCATTTTTGACCCTACCGGCCGCCTGATACAAGGATTGTTCGTTGGGAACAACCTTGATTATAGCGATAAGGTCACCCGCTTTTACATCAGTTCCTTCCTCCATGAAAATCTTGTCTATAATTCCAGAGATCTGTGGTTTGATGTTAATCTCATCCTCAGGAATTACTTTTCCGGTAACGATTACTTTATTGACGATATCTTTTCGTTCAACAGTTTCGATTTCAAAGAGTTTTGCTGGTGTAGAGTTTTGTTTAATAAAATATACAACCGCCAGCATAATGGCTAATACTCCAACACCTATTAATCCATATTTTAAGTATTTGTTCATGCTTCTCTTATTTATTACTTTTTTTATTGGCTATTCTTCCCTAAGGGCTTCAATTGGTTTTACTTTAACTGCCTTGTTCGCCGGCAAAAGGCCTATTAGAACACTGAGGCTTACCATCAACAAGAATGAAATTCCAAATTGAGGTATGCTGATCATGGGGTTGACAAATGGGAAATCGTCTCCGCTACCCCATAAATTATTTAGTATCGATAAGATGCCTACAGATATGGCAAACCCGACTAAACCTGCAAAGGCCGTTAAAACGATGGCTTCAACCACAATTTGACGCTTTACAATAACTGGGGTTGCACCCAAGGCCCTTCTAACTCCAATTTCCTTGGTTCTTTCCTTTACGGTAATAAGAAGGATATTGCTTATTGCAATCACCCCAGCAAGTAGCGTAAAAATGCCTACAAAAAATGAAAAACCTTTGAGGACATTTGTAAACGCGCTGATATTGTTGAAAATTTCAGACATGTCAAAACTTCCAATAGCCCGTTCATCATCTGGATGAATATCGTATTTATTCTTTAGAATTGTTTTGATGTCCTTTTCAACTACGGCTACTTTGGTGCTGGGTTCCACAGCAATGGCCATCCACCCCATGCGGTCACCTGAATTGAAAGCTTTTTGAAAGGTGGTAAACGGAATGAACACTGCGTTTTCACCGTCGATGTTGATATTGTTATTAGGTTTATATATGCCCACGACCGCAAAGAAAACGCCATTTATCCGGATTTCTTCACCGATGGCATCTTCCCCTTTATCAAATAGAAGCTTGTAGGTTTCCTCTCCAATGACACATACTTTTTTGGAGTTCTCAATGTCATTGTTGTTCAAAAACCGTCCTTCAACCAGTTTTTTCTTGGTTATATTATCAATTTCAGGAAAATCGCCATAGACAGCTGAACCACTGGTCTGACCTTTTCGATATACCGTTACGATATCTCTATGGCTTCCGAGTTCAATCCTGGGAGCCAACACTTCAATTTCAGGAATCTGGCGCTTTAAGATTTCAGCATCTTCGATTTTGTACCGAATTCTTCTTCCCCTTTCAAATCCTTTATAGGGTTCTGAAGTTGACTGTCCCCAAACGAAAAGGCTATTCGAAGCGGTACCGGCAAACAGTTTATCAAATCCGTTGCTCATTCCATTTGCAGAACCTAGTAACAGCACCAAGATGATCATTGCAAATATCACCCCCAACATGGTCAAAAATGTTCTAAAGGCATTTTTTCCCAGCGTATGGAAAATTTCAGACCATAAATCCTTATCAAACAACCATCCCATTACTTATCACTTAATGCTACAATAGGTTTAACATTCGCAGCCTTTATAGCCGGTATCAATCCTGCCAAAACCCCCGCAACTATCAAAATTATAGTGGCCGTGACCACCGTACCGCCACTAACGGAGGGATTGCTAAAAGCAGGTGTTTCGATGGCGGGCCCAACTAAAGACAGTACGATCCAGGCAAACATCAGTCCAATAAATCCCGATAGGGAAGTTATGAAAATAGATTCCAACAGAACTAGGTTTACAATTTGTCTTGGACGAGCCCCCATTGCTTTTCGAACCCCTATTTCTTTGGTTCTTTCTTTTATGGTAAACACCATAATGTTTCCTATGCCCACAATACCTGCAATTAGAATAAGAAAGCCAACACCAATCCCTATTGCCTTTAGTACGGCCGTGAAGCTGCTGATATCATCAAACGCTTCAGCGTAGTTCCATACCGACAATCCTGATTGGTCGTTAGGAGCTATTTTATGCCTTCTTTTCATCAATTCTTCCAAACGCCCTGAAAATGCCAAAGCCTTTGCTAGATCATACGTGGGATTATAGGTAAGTGCTATGATGTTAATATTGTTCGTATTGCCATAGATTCGCTGGTAAGTCGATATGGGCGCATATATTCTTCTTTCTGCATTATCGTCGCCCTCATCGGTAAAAATTCCTATAACCTTGAATGGTAAATCGTTCACCTCGACAAAGCTTCCTATAGGGTTTTCTTCTTTGAACAAGTCTTCTGCAACTTTCCTCCCAATTACGGCCACCTTCGCTTTATTGACCATATCGGCCTCGTTAAAGTACCTTCCGTCAATTACAAGTGTTTTTTCAATTATCTGATGGTCAGGGTGAACTGCCTGTATCGGATAGGAACCTGTCTCACTCTTATATCTGGCTGTGGCGTTGGCGTAATACCTTGCACTAATATATTCCACATCCTTGGGAAAGCTCTTGGCAATATATTCTAAATCATCATTTTCGAACTGTATTCTCCGACCTGCCTCAAAGCCGGCATAAGCCTTGGCAGTGGTACCAGGGCGAACGAAAATTGAATTGGTAGCATCGTCGTTGAATTGACCTACAAATCCGTTCTGCATCCCATTTACCGATGCCAAAAGCATGACCAAAATAAATATGGCCCAACCCACAGAAAATCCGGTCAAAAAAGTCCGTAATTTATTTTTTTTGAGCGTATTGAATATTTCTTGCCAGATATCCCTATCAAACATATTGCTCGGCTCTAACTTGTTCTACTTTTTTATCTTCTACAATTACTCCATCTTTTAGGTGGACGATTCGCTTGCACATATGTGCAATATCTTCTTCGTGTGTGACCACCAGTATGGTATTTCCTTCATCATTAATTTGCTGTATGAGTGCCATTACCTCATACGAAGTCTTGCTATCCAGAGCTCCTGTAGGCTCATCGGCCAATAAGACTTTGGGTTCTGCAGCCATGGCTCTAGCAATGGCAACCCTCTGTTTTTGACCTCCCGACAGTTCACTTGGAAGATGTGTAGCCCATTCTTTTAATCCTACCTTTTCAAGATAGTTAAGCGCCTTTTTTTGACGCTCTTTTCTTCCTACTTTTTGATAATAAAGTGGAAGTGCTACATTTTCAAGTGCAGTCTTATAATTGATAAGGTTAAAGGATTGAAATACGAATCCCAAAAACTTATTTCGATATTGTGCTGCTTTGGTTTCCGTTAAATCTTCAATAGGAACCCCATCCAAAGTATAATCACCTGAGTCGGCACCATCAAGTATGCCGATAATGTTAAGCAGGGTAGATTTTCCAGAACCCGAAGATCCCATAATGGCCACCAGTTCACCTGCTTTCACAGTAAAATTTATTCCCTTTAAAACATGCAGGGAATTGCTCCCCATTTTATAGGACTTGTGAAGGTCTTTGATTTCTATCATGATTGGTGCATTAGCTATCTGGAATGTAACTCCCGTAATAGGACTTACAAGTTGATAAAATGTTACAAGAATGGTTTAAATTTTTTGTTAAAAGGCTAGTTGGCCTCGTCTTCGTCTGAAACATTGTTCCAAACTTTGACCTTATCATCTTGGTTAATACCTGATTTGACCTCTACGAAAATTCCATCGCTTACGCCAAGTTCCACGTCGCGACGTTCAAATTGCTGATCGGCTGTCTCAATTTCGACAAAGGGCTTTTTGGTATCGTCATCAAACTGTACCAACGCTTCTTTCAATGCCAGAACACTATCAGCCCGGGCCAAAATAATAGAGGCATTTGCACTTAAGCCAGCCCTTATAAAGGTAGTATCTTCCTTGGTAAGCGTACCCTTAATCTCAAATTGAATAGCCCCATTTTCTTCTTTTCCCTTAGGTGCAATGTAATCGAGAACAGCATCAAAAATCCTATCCTCAATGGCGCCAACGGTAATCTCCAGAGGGAGATCTTCTTTGATTTTACCGACTTCCGATTCGTCGACCTTACCCTCAAATATCATTTTTTCCACATCAGCGATGGCTGCGATTGTAGTTCCTTCGTTGAAATTGTTACTCTCAATTACCTGATTGCCCACTTCCACTGGAACTTCCAAGACCATTCCACTTACCGTAGAACGTATTAGGGTGTTGGCCGCGCTGTTCAGTCCTCTGGTTGTACCCGTTTTAACAATATCAAACCGCTCATTTGCCGCCCGGTATGTCTGTTTGGCCTGATCAAAGGTTACTTGGGCCCTTTCTAGGTCGGCCTGTGAAATAACCCCCTTATTGAAAATCGACAATTGTCGATCATAATTTCGTTTTTGATCATCTAAATTGATTTTCGCCTCATTAATAGCATTCCTGGCATCATTAAGTGCGTTCAAATTGGGCACTACCTTAATTTTGGCCAAGAGATCTCCAGACTTTACGTAATCCCCTCCTTCGACATATATTTCTTCGATTACTCCAGAGATATTGGGCTTGATTAAAACCTCTTCCAAAGGAAGAATACTTCCGGTGGCAACAGCCTTTTTGACAATACTTTGCTTACTCGGAGCCTCAGTTTCAAAGACAATTGGGTTCTCCGAATTTTTTTGATACAAATAGTACATCGATCCTCCGAATACTACTAAGATGAGCAACAGAATGATAATGGTTACCGATTTTTTCATTTTATAGTTTGATTTTTGATTGATTCGTTTTATTCAGTTCTTAAAGCTTCAATAGGTCTGACTCGTATAGCGCTATTCGCAGGTATGAATCCGGCCAAAAGCCCAGAAAACATCAAAATTAACAATGCTCCTGTCACTACACCCACGCTTACACTAGGATTGATGAACATGTCAACCGGACCAACGCTGTCCAACAAAGAATTGATTCCGTAAATTACCAACGAGCCAAAAATGATACCTGTCATACCAGAAACAATGGTCAAGAAGATGGATTCCATCAAAATTTGAAGTTTAATGGACCAAGGTTGTTCCCCCAGTGCCCGGCGTATGCCTATTTCTTTTGTGCGTTCTTTTACTACAATGAGCATAATATTGCTCACCCCAATGATTCCGGATAAAAGCACCATAATCCCAACTATATAGGCCACTCCCTTAAGTGCCCCGAAAAGACTTTCGACCCGGTTGAATTGTTCATACAAATCGAAATGACCTATGGCCCGGTTATCTTCGGGATGTACCTTATGTCTTTGTCGCATCACTTCGATGATTTTTTCTTTCAGCACAGAGATGGAACTTCCGTCGTGGGCCGTAATTGCCATCCAACCTACGTCTTCACCCCGATTGAAAGCCTGTGAAAACGATGTAAACGGAACGTATACTTCTTTTTGTTCCTCTTCCCCATCACCATCATTACTGTTTTTCTTATATGTGCCTACCACCATGAAGTTGACCCCTTGAATTTTGATATAGGTACCAAGAACGTCCTCATCCTTTTCATACAAATCGCTTTTCACCCCCTTACCGATGACAGCCACCTTTCTTTTCTCTAGAATATCATTATAATTGATAAAGCGACCGGAAGTGACTGACATAGGGTCTTGATTAATGATTTCAGGATAATCTCCATAAATATTATAGGCCCCTGTCCGAATACCACGAACTACATTGGATCCTCCCCGAAATCCACTTAAACGGTTTCTAGGTGATATAAATCTTAGGTTCGGTACATTATCGCGTATGGCCTGAACATCAGAGATTTTGAACTCAAAGCTTCTGCCTTTGGGAAGACCTTCATAGGCTTTGGTTGTGCTTCTGGTCCACATGAACATGGTGTTGGTGGCTATATCTCCAAAGTCGGCCCTAATTCCATTTTCCAATCCTTTTCCAGCAGCGAGAAGAACAATAAGAATAAAAATACCCCAGCAAACCCCGAATGCGGTAAAAAGGGTTCTCCACACATTACTTGTGAGCACCTCCAATATTTCCCGCCATCTATCTTTATTAAACATGTTCCAATATTTGCTTATTCATCACGTAGTGATTCAATTACTTGCACTCTTGCGGCTCTCCATGCTGGTACGAACCCGGCCAAAGTTCCAGCCAAAATCAAAACCAGAACTGTAGCAAATGCCACATTAAAACTCACTGAAGGGTTCGATACATAATCTACCTCCACATTAGGCCCCACAAGTTCGAGAAGGCCCATGCTGAAAATAAGGCCCGTAAATCCTGAAATGGCAGTTACGAAAATGGACTCATGCAGAATCATACCTATTATTGACCAAGGTTTTGCCCCCAGTGCTTTGCGGATACCTATTTCCCTAGTGCGTTCCCGAACCACAATAAGCATGATGTTGCTAACTCCTACTACTCCAGCGACAATGGTACAGATGCCTACAAACCAAAAGAAAATTTTAATGTTGCTCGTTAATCCATAATAGCGTTCAGCCTCTTCCATAGCACTCCAAACCTGCATTGCTCCGGTATCGTCGGGTGCTACCGTATGGGCTTGCTGCAAATATGATTGTAGATTGTTTTTGAAATTAACGGCCTGAGCCACGGCTTGATCAAAATTCTCTACAGGGGGAAGCGTATAAGAAAGATTATTGATTCGGTTTCCTCCATTGAATACCCGTTGGGCCGTTGTTATGGGAATATAGATTCGCTCTTCTTCCCTTTCGCGCATCTCCTTGAAAACCCCGATTATTTTGAAAGGAATCCCTGAAATATCTATGAATTCGCCAATTGGGGTTTCGACTTCATTAAAAACATCTTTTTGGATTTTTTTACCAATGATGGCTACTTTTCCGGTTGAAATCTCATCTTGATAGTTTATGAATCGACCATCGATCATTCCGGTGTTTTCGATGAACTGAAAATCGGAGTAAACTCCTTGAACACTGTAGACCAATGCCTCCTTACCATAATTGACATTTACATCCCTAACAAAAATACGAGCAGACTCATACTCAATATCATCACGATACATGGTACTGACCTTATCAAAATTCTCGTTGATGAATTGGATTCTCCTACCCGGGTTAAGACCCTTATATTCCTTAGAAGTGACACCTGGCCAAGCCCAAACACTGGTAGAAGCGTCTTGTTTGAATTCTTGCTCTATACCATTCTGCATCCCTTGGCCGAAACCCAGTAAAATAACCAAAATGAAAATACCTGAAGCTACCGACAGCCCCGTAAGGAAAGTTCGTAATTTGTTCTTTCGGATGGTGTCAAATATTTCTTGCCACCGTTCTATATCGAACATATGGTTGGTGTTTGATGATTGATGAAATACGCGCGCGTATGCTTATATGATGACCATTAGTCCATATTGTTACAGTTTAATGGAAAAAAAAGTGTTAAAATTTTTAGGAATGCTCAACTTCTCATCTTGCGGTAGATGAAATAACCTAATCCGGCTACCAAAATATAGGGTATGGCCATTAGATAAACAATACCGTCATTGAGCGCTTCGGCGGTTTCTGCATTACCTTCACTTTCCACTACAGCCCTGCACATAGCACATTGGGCTTCGGCAAGCTGCGGTGTTGCCAGAAAAAGAATTAGTATGAAAAACACTCTTATTTTCATGACCATCTAATAGGGATAGTACGGTGAAATCATCAAATACACAATAACTCCAGTAACTGCAACATACAACCAAATTGGAAATGTATACTTTGCCCAACGTCGGTGGTTTTCAAAATCTTTCAAATACGCTTTGGAATAGGTTATGAGCACCAAGGGAATAACTCCTATCGACAACACAATATGTGTTATAAGGATGAAGTAGTACATATATTGAATGAGACCTTCACCTCCATATTTTGTACTCTCCGATGTCATGTGGTAGGCTACGTACATCACCAAAAAAAGAGCTGAAAGAACTATAGATGTGGTCATCAGGTTTTGATGCAGTTTTCTTTTCCCATTCTTAATCGCCACTACTGCGATAACCAGTAAAAATGCGGTTATTCCATTTATCGAGGCATAAATCGGTGGTAAGAAATAGAGGGGCTTTGCATCAGGAATTTTATATCCGAACAGAAGTGCTACCACCAGAGGTACCGCTATTGAAATGATAGTGATTCCTCTATTAAAACGCTTTTCCCTATTGTATACTTCTGCCATTATTCTTCGAGCAATAGTTTTTTGATATCCTCCTTTAACATAGTAATTTGTTGCGGCTCACCCTCAGCATTTACGCCTTGTTTTTCGGTAACCGTTCCTCTGTAGTAAATGATGGGATTACCAAACTTGTCTTCGCGGGAGCGAATGTAGCCTTCCTTATCGATTAAAGCGAACATACCCGAATGTTCAAAACCGCCCGGAGCAGAAATATCCTCGCTAACAGGCACATAAAAACCTTCTTGTGCCAACGTATAAATGGCATCACGGTCTCCCGTCATTAAATTCCAATCTGGGTCGGTAATTTTGTATTTACCCGCATATTTTTTAAGAACTGATGGGGTATCATAACGGGGATTTATCGTAAACGATGCCACTCCGAAATCTTCATATTCTTTAAAAGTCTCTTGCAACTCCACCAAGTTGGTTGTCATTACTGGACATATAGTAGGACAAGTAGTGAAGAAAAACTCAACAACATAAACCTTCCCTAGATAATCTTCATTGGAAACAACAACGCTATCTTGATTCAGAAATGAAAAATCGGGCACTTTACGTTTTCTGCCTTCATTCACTACAAAGCCAACTTCTTTGTGCAATGTATTTATGCTCATTCGGTCGTTTTCGACCACACTGCCTTCTTTTAAACGCTTTGATATTTCGTACACCGCAAAGATGCCAAACACCAAAATGATGGTCGAAACCCAAACATAGGTATACTTTCTTTTGCTATTTGCTCCTGTTGGCATTGTTCTTTTTTAAAGCAAGACGGTATTCGGCGAGAATGATCTTAACATCATCCTCCATTTTGTTGTTCAGTTCAGCTACTGAAGTAGTATTAAAACCATATTTAACCCCTTCGTCCTCATCATCATTTCGACCTCTAAGATTTCTATCCTTATCCACAATAAAGACATAAGGCGTACCCAATGAATCGTTGAGACTAAGATTAGTTCCGAGACTGTTGAAAAAGGTCTGGATTTCTGAGTGGGTTCCGTAGGCAAAATTCCATTTATCCACATCGGAAAGTGTACCTAATTCCTCCTTTAAGGCTTCAACTTCTTCCTCATGTCCCTCAGGAACAACCATCAGCATTTGAAAGTCGTTAAAATCACTGAAGCGCTTGTATATCTTTTGATTAAGGTTGAAGGCATTACCCTTCATTTTTCCAATCTCGGTTCCCAAAAAACCAAGGATTGTGATTTTATTTTTCAACTTAGCCTCACCTTCAAAGCCTTCCAAATCCGGTATTTTTTCGGTAAGAACGGGGAGCTTTCCAAAGTTGTTCACCCCCGAAGCAAAAAAGAGATAAGCCACAAGAGGAAACACAAAAAGAACTACTAAGACAAACGCTTTTTTCATGAAAATCTCAATCGTACAAAAATAAAAAAGACGGTTTTGAAACCGCCTTTTATGAATGTTAATACTTTCTTAGAAATCCCAGGATAAGAACCCATCCTTAAAAACATTGTAGATGTAATCCGCTTCAAAAAGCAGGATGAAAATTAAGTACGCTACCAGGAAAATTGGAGTCCAGACTATTGCTCTTCTAAGCGAGCTTTTCTCATCCCTAAGGTGCATAAAATCCCAGGCAATGTAATAGGCCTTCACGAGGGTAAGGATAATGAATATCCAGTTGAGCAGTTTCATGCCCAAGAAGTAGTTTTTGGTCAAAACTTCGGGTTTGGCTATACCCAACCCTACCTCAATCGCGGTAACGATACTTAGAAAAATAAGAACCCCCCAAATCTTCTGTGTATTGGATTTGAACTTTAAAAGTCCTCTGAAAATTTCCAACTTATGTTCGTGTGCCATATAAATCTATATTGTTTCAGTAGTTGTCCCTAGAGCAACAAACTTTAAATATTAAACCAAATAAAAGAATGTAAATACAAAGACCCACACTAAATCAACGAAGTGCCAGTACAATCCCACCTTCTCCACCATTTCGTAGTGCCCTCTTCTCTCGTAGGTACCCAAAATAATGTTGAAGAAGATGATCACGTTGATAACGACTCCAGAAAAAACGTGGAATCCGTGAAATCCAGTAATGAAAAAGAAGAAGTCGGCAAACAACCGGCTACCATATTCATTGCGAATAAGGTTAGCTCCTTCGACCACCATTACCGCATCATTTAGTTTTTCTAAGGATTCGCCTCTTGTGAGCAACGTCTTTTCACCTTCTTCGTTAATGGTTTCCGTACGGATTAAAATATTGGGATTGGCCCTAAAGCCCTGAATTACTTCATTTAAGGAGTATGAGGTTTTGTACCCTTCTTCTTGGTACCAAATTCCTTCGCTTTTTTCGTGCTTCACCCTTTCTTCAGGAAGCGTTCTGGCAAAGTCGGCCAATGCGGCACGTTTTCCGGTATCGGCATTTACAAATTGAAGAATACGACCTCCTTTAGTTTCCAAAGCACCGTAATCTCCCTTGATAAAAGTTGCCCATTCCCAAGCCTGTGAACCTACGAATATAGCACCCCCGATAATGGTCAGGAACATATAAAGAATAACGCGGTTCTTCATCATACGATGCCCGGCGTCCACAGCAAGTACCATAGTGACCGATGACATAATCAGAATAAAGGTCATGAAAGCCACATAGTACATCGGATAGTTCCCGTGGAAAAATGGAACGTGGGTAAAAACCTCATCGGCGATGGGCCAAGTCTCAATGAATTTGAACCTTGAAAAACCGTAGGAAACCAAAAACCCAGAAAAGGTCAAAGCATCCGAAACGATGAAAAACCACATCATCAATTTTCCGTAGCTAGCACCTAAGGGGCGATTACCGCCTCCCCAAACGCTATCTTCTGTACCGGTCGTTACCGTAGTATCCATATAAGAAATCGTTTTAATAAAACTTTAGCAAAAATACACCTTTTACCGTATTCGAAAAGACAAAGTGTAATGAAAACTTCACCTTGAAACAATTATTTTACGAAGTACATAAAAAGTATCAGATATACCCAAAGGAAATCTAGAAAATGCCAGAAAGTCGCCCCTAATTCCAAGCCCAAATGGTTCTCGGAGGAATACTTGGCCCTCAATTGCTGAACCAAAACCACCAAGAGGGAAATCAATCCGGCGACAACGTGAACAATATGAACAGCTGCGATGAGAAAGACGTAGGACATTTTAATGTTACTGGTAGGTCCAGTGAAGTAATACCCATTTTCGAGCATTTGGGAAAATCCTACAAATTGCAAAACAACAAAAAAGATCCCCAGACCGAAAGTTACCAGTAAAAGTGTAGTGGTCTGTTTTAGATTGCCTTTTTTAATGGCTCCTTTGGCCAACCAATAGGTGATGCTACTCAATATGATAGTAGCCGTACTCCAAAGAAATGCTTGGGGCAGCTCCAAATCGCTGATCCAATCAGCGCGTTTACTACTTACAATATAGGCACTGGTCCAGCCAGCGAATCCCATTATCAAGCTTCCGATACCAAACCAGAGCATCATTTTTTTTGCTCTTCTGTTCTTTTGCTCAACTGTACCTTGGGTTAAATCCATTTTCTATCCAATCAATTTATCAACAACATATATTATCTGAATCAGCGAGATGTAGGTCACGCTGGCCAACATCAAACGTCTTGCACTCGCATTATCCCTTTTTTCATAAAGCTTGAAGGCAAACCACAACATCACGAGACCACATAACAAGACAATTGCAGCAGCCGGCAGGGTCAGATGCAAACGCCCGGTAAATCCGAAAGCCGGCATCACGGAAATGACAATCATCCAGATGGTATACAATATGATTTGAAGGGCTGTGCCCCTATCCTTTTTTCCTGTAGGTAGCATTTTGAATCCACCTCTTTTGTAGTCATCGTCCAGCATCCATCCAAGGGCCCAAAAATGGGGAAATTGCCAAAAGAACTGAATCATGAAAAGGGTTCCGGGTTCTATGCCGAAATCATTTGTGGCGGCAACCCAACCCAACATAAAAGGGATAGCACCGGGAAAAGCTCCTACGAAAACCGCCAAAGGGGTCTTTGTTTTGAGCGGAGTATAAACACTGGTATATAGAAATATGGAAATAGCCCCAAACATAGCCGTTTTGGGACTTAGCATATACAATGAAACTACTCCCAGAACAGTGAGCAGTATCGCTATGGTCATCGCCATATTTACGGTCATTCGGCCAGAAGGTATAGGGCGATTACGCGTTCGTTTCATTAAAGCGTCGAGGTCACGCTCTATAACCTGATTGTAGGCATTGGAAGCGCCTACCATGCAATAGCCACCAAAGGCGAGCAGAACAACGGACCATAAATCGATTTGATAGGCCCCTAAAAAGTAGCCTGCAATGGAAGAGAACACCACGCTAACGGCCAGTCTGGCCTTCGTGATTTCCTTAAAATCGGAAAAAATCAAGGACAAGGATGTAATTTTTAAGGAACCTACGGCAGATTTCATCCACATTGCGTATTGGCGTGCAAAGATAACCTGCGATACCTTCTTTTCCAACCGCTTAGGGATGTTTGTGTTAATTTTAAGTGGCTTTCATAGCGTAATCCCCGTTGAAGTGTGTGACAACATATTTTGGTCCTTATGTTTTCACAAACAAAAAACCCAACATTTCTGCTGGGCTTTTAAATTCTTTCTGCTCTGTAATTTTTACTGCAGCTTAAAGGTAATCGGAATACTAAATGGAACTTTTACCGCTCTACCTCTTTGCTTACCAGGTGTCATTTTAGGAAGCTTCTTGATGATACGTAAAGCTTCAGCTTCTAAGTTTTTATCTGGTCCACGCATTCTGATATTTCCGATGCTTCCATCCTTTTGAATAACAAAAATTACGTTTACACGACCTTGAACTCCCATTTCTTGGGCTATTTCTGGATAACGGAAATTTTTACGGATATGTTTTTGCATCATTTCCTGAAAACAGGCCTTCTTATTATTGGAGCTTTCACATCCTGGGAAAATCGGTACGTCCTCAATCACTGCGAAAGGAACTGAAATATCTTCTTCAACTTCTTCAACCTCGACCTCTTCTACTTCCATCACTTCTTCTTCTTGACTGGTCTCGGTAGACTCGATTACTGTTTCCTCAACTTCCTCTTCATCCTCTACAACCTCAATTACTTCAGGTGCTGCCGGTGGTGGTGGTGGCGGCGGAGTTTTAATCTGTTCCGTCATCGGCACCTCTTCATCCAACTGGTCCTCAACATTCAACGAAATATCATAATCGTTCATCTTATCATACTTTTTCCACTCCATGGCTCCATATACAAGCCCCAGCACTGCAGCCAACCCTATCACAAAATACAGGGTGCTGTTCTTCCCAACATCAGCTTTTGGATTCTTTTTTAGTTCCATTTTTTTTGAATTTAGTATTCGCTAATTTAATATTTAATTCGATAAATAAGGAATTAAATTTTCCTTTTTAATGGCTCTTTTTTGGAAAAATACCACCAAATCAGTATACCTCCGAAAATAGCACCGGCAGCATTCGCAAGGGCATCCCCGTATTCCGCCATTCTATCTTCGGTCAGTGTGTACTGTAAAACCTCAATAAATATGCCATAAATTATAGCTAAAAGGGCGAAGGTAATCACTGTGTTCTTTAGTGATATTTTACCCTTTCTACGCTCATTGATTGCGAAGCATCCAAGAATCACAAATACCGAATAAAATCCGAAGTGCGTGATTTTGTCTGCGTAAGGGATATTCAAAGAACCCGTATCCAAACTAGAAAAAGAAAATAAGCTGAGAAATGTTATCAACATAACCCAGCCTATAAAAAGTATTGTAAAAAAGTAGTGTTTAAGCACCTATGAGCTCTTTGTAATCGGAATCGCTCATCAACGATTCCACTTCTGATGCATCGCTGATTTTTATTTTGATCATCCAACCTTCTCCATAAGGGTCAGAATTTACCTTCTCGGGTTCATCTTCAAGAGCATCATTGAACTCAACAATCTCCCCACTTAAAGGCAGAAACAAATCAGAAACAGTTTTGACGGCCTCCACAGTACCAAAAACCTCCTCTTTATCGAGAGTCTCATCTAAAGTTTCCACTTCAACGTAAACAATGTCACCCAACTCGCCCTGAGCAAAATCTGTGATTCCGACTATTGCGATTTCTCCTTCAATCTTTACCCATTCATGGTCTTTGGTATACTTAAGGTCTGCTGGTATGTTCATTGTTTAAAATAGTTTTCGTTCGCTCACAAATGTAACGGATCAAGGGTAGCTTTTCAAAAAAACCAAAACAAAAGATTGACAAATAAAAATGAAAAAAATCGCTAATTCCCGAAGTTGTATCGAAGCGTGAAACCGGTATTGATCGTGGTCTGTGGAAAAGCGGTTGACACGGCAAATTCTGAGAAAGAATGATCATAAAGGAAAAGCGCATTGAAATTCTTACTCAAAGCGTAATCTGCGGTAAAATTGAAGGAAATCAATTTTTGACCTGATGTAATTTGGTTGTTATCGATGTCCAGATTTCGAATAATAGTGATGTTGTCCCGCAATGAAAAATCAGCTTTTAAATTAAGGTCTCCTTTCAATCTTGTACGTTCACCGCCAATATTGGTAACAAACTTTACGTCCTTGAACCGATATCCCAATCCGACCGTATACTCCTGACCATTGATTTCTGTGAGAAGACTATTGTCAAAACTTAGGGATAGGGTGCGGTCCCTCCTAACCTCTGCAAGGAAACTGAAGGAGTTTGTCATTTCAAAATCCACACGAAGCAATGGATTGAACGCATCGTTCAAAACCACATTGTTAATAATGTTCTCAGGGAGCGCATCGCCATTTTCGGGATTCGTATTGGTATTCTGTAGTTCTAAATTGGTCTGGAAGGAATTGATACTATATGCTGCCCGATAACCATGACTCAATGAGAATCGCTTAAATTTCTTCTTGAACCATCGATTTTTCATCAATCCAGTGTATTTCACGTTCCAGTTTGGGATGGGTATCTCCCTAAATGCATCAAGGTTTACCCGATTCGCATCTTGTCCGGTATATGCCGCAAAAAAAGCTGGAAGCAAAACATCTTGTTGTGTTTTTCCATAACGTTCAGGAAAACCATCTTCATCCAAAGTGCCAGGGGATTCATTTCTATCAGAGACCAGACGGTTCGCGATAATTATCCGATTTTGTTGGAATTCTTCAAACGTATCCGATTCAAACTCATCGCTCTTGCTAAAGGCCGTGGTAATCATCATGGCGGAAATAGTGAAATTACCAAAGGTGTTTGGTGAAAGTGGCACGTAGGTGTCCCCTTCAATTCTAAAGTTTTCTTGAAGACTGGTTGAAATTTGGCGGTCTGCCGTCAAATCAATGGTAAGGTCCTGAGTAGGTTGTGCTGTTGCGGTAATGTTCAATTGTTTGTTTGAAATCCTTGTAAACTGTGAATTGAATTGTGAAAAATCAGTCAACCAACCATTGCGGGCAGCTTCAAATCGAACATCGGCCTGACTTCCAAAAACAAAGCCCAAAGTTGGTCTGGTCGTGCCAATGAATCCAATGGATTGGGTATAACCAGGAAGCACAGTACCATTATTTTCACTGTAGTTTACGTTGACCCTTTTTACCATAGTAATCGCATCTATAAGGGTATTGACGGCCTTGCTGGTTTTTTTCTTTGGCTTTTCATCCACATCGTCAGAGGCTCCGTTTCTTCTTGCTTGGGCTTCGCTGGCCAGCACCTTTCCATCCCGTTTTCTTAGACCAAGAAAGTCATAAAAGCGCTGCATAGACAGATTGGCTGTTAAATTATGGGTGTTCGCATTTTGGACCGTGTTCAACTGCTCCCCCGGATTTTCTTCCTGCACTACCTCGTTTAATGCGTCACCTCCACGTTGCCAGTCAAAATTGCTGGTGTACGTATATTGCGCATTAATGAAATTCAAGAAAGGAAACTTACTGAAGGGCAGCTCATAGTTAATCTGCATTTGCTGCGTATGACGATTGGGTTCCCCCACATCAAAGAAACCATCCCAAATATCAAGGAGTTCGTTGATGCCCGAATCGGGATCTCCTTCTTCGTTGAAATAGTTTCTAACAATATTGTTATTTGAAGAGGTCAAGTTGAGACGCAGCGATTTTGTGATACTGTAATTTAAAGCATACTGCCAGTTAAAAAGATAGTTCCGTTGTTGCAACAAAGGCAGGTCCAAAGCTTCCACCCCAGGTTCAAGCACATCCCTAAAGCGCTGTTGGTTGAACGATCGATTAAAATCGGAATTCAAAGAAAAACTTGCAGGTAAAACATTAAAATTCAATTCTTTAAGCCATTGCCAATATTTTCCTGTGAACAGTGAATCCTTTTTGGCAAAAGGTGCTACCGTGGCAGGTTTAAAATTATGGTTATAGACAAAACCTGCCGTTACATTTTGATCTTGGAGTTCAGCAACCTGAAAATCCCGGTGGTTGGTTTCGTTGTAAGAGTAGTTGAAAGTGAAATTTTCAATATCGAAAAAGTTCTCCTTAGCTTCTTCTCCCCTATTCTTTCGAACGCCGATTAAATTGATACTTGTACGTTTTGTATAGTCCTCGGCTTGCTCACGAATGGTTTCTGCCTCTTGCGCAGTTGTAGCTGCATCAATTCGGTCTTCAAGCTTTAAATCGTCATAAACGGGATCAAACTCGGGTGTAATCAAAGTTTCAGAGATTCCATAGTTGAATGGTATCTGAAGCCCCCATTTTTTGGGAAATAATTGTCCGACGTTTACATTGGTCACCACATCATAGGATATGGCATCTTCCCGTAAACGTTCATTGGGCATCTGGTCAATTGAGCCAAAACCTGAAGTACTTCTGCTACCTGTCGCAGTAACGTTTGCAAAGTCGGCCATGTTGGCGTCAAGAGCGGCTACAGCAGCCCAACCTCCATTGTTATCCAACCCGGCCAACCGTAATTCGTTGAACCAGACTTCACCTCTTGCAGGAAGGTCATCCGTATTTTTTACCCCTACCATCATTCCCCGAATGCTTCCCAAGGAGGGGTTACCCTTGATACCGATTCGAATTCTTCCCAAAGTACGGGGAGCAAATTCGTCTACAGGAACGACTTGGCCATCAATTATTTCATAAAAATTTATATCATCCAGCGTCTGCTCGGCAATGCCCAATGATTTCACCTGATTCAAGTCAGAGAGAGCTAAGTCAATTTCATTGACCTCTGGCCAGATTTCTTCCGGAGAGGTAACATTGAACGGTGTAAATTGTAACGGAAGTTCTAGTTGATAGAAATTCTCTGAAAAATCCGTTCCCATCCGAAGGAAACCAACGATAGGTGTGTCATCATCAGAATAATCCCCATCAAATAGTTTCTCGGCATGCATGAACATTTGAATACGTTCGTATTGTCGAATATCTATGTTGACATTCTTAAAAACACCCCGTGAATCCTCAGATTCGAGGTTTTCCACCAAAAATGATAAGGACTGTTCGTTTTGACGAATTATCGTGTTGTTGTTGTTCAATTGTTCCCGAACCACTCCCGGAGGAAGGACATAAGGAATTGGGGTCCTTCCAAAGTTCTCCTCAATGTTTACCGTATTTACATCGGTGATGGTCCCATCATCAGAAGGGTCATTGTCAACATCGGGTTGAAGTGAATTGGTATAGGCCCGCCAATCTCCTCGAACCAAATCCAAGGTAGCGAAACGCAGAACCAAGTCATCTGAAAAGCCCGTCAAATACATCCGCATAAAACTGATGGAACGAAAATCTGTGATTCCGCCGACAGCCTCAGTAAAATCACTCAAAGGAATTTTATACTGAATCCACCTTCTATTCAATTGGGTTCCGTTGGGCAAAGTGGGGGTAAGTCCTTCACGAATATCAGTGACATACCTATCATCAACGGTCGTATTCGGCCCTATTGGAATTCGATATTCGTAATAACTATCCACAGTATTCATGGTCAAGTCACGATCGATATCTTCCACATCAGGTAATGTTGTGGAACCCCGATCTGTGTTCGTAACGGCTACTGGAGAGTTACCCTCAGGATTGTTGAAATCGAAATAGCGTTCCAATATTCCACCTTCACGGTTCAAATAATAGACATAGTTATCCAAGGCAGGGTCATCAATGGGTCCGTTGTAAATCGCCTGTTCTTCAGCATCGTTAAAACCATCAAATCCGACATCTTGCTGGGTTCTATTGGTTTCATCGGCATCGAAGGCATACACCAAGGACTGGGTAGAGGGAACCTGACCCCATATGGTCGGCCTCGGAATTTCATTGTTGGTCGCTGCCGGCAATCCATTTTCATACTGTTTTCTGCCATCCTTAAGAATGTCCTCAGAAATGTTTCCCAAATTCAATACCAACTCTCCAACATTACCATCGGTGGTTTGCCCATCAACATAGGGGTCCAATACCCAGAATTGAACAAACTCCACATTGGATTGCTCAAAATTTGTACTGCTCAACGGCCGCATGATTCCCGCCCATTTGTCCTCTGGAGTTTCCGTTTCAAAGCTGGGATTCGCATTGTAGGGACCTTTGGTATTTGGGTAGTACACAATGTCCAAAGTACCCTGCACTTGGGTCTGTCCCTGTGCAATATCCGTTTCTGTAAATACTTCATCAATAAAAACCCTACGCGTTGCATTCAGGGAAATATCATTGTCGGACATTCCGGCAGGGCGCTGGTTGGTGTAGAAAATAGGGTCAATCGTATACCAAGACATTTTCGCCCTTTCGAAACCGACATCAATATCGGTTCGGTCATCTATAAATTCAACTGGTGGACTCGCCAAGGTCCATCCCAAAGAAGAACGGATATCAATCAAAGCCTGGGCACCTTCAAAATCATCCAAATAGGTCGTGGTCTCCCCTTCGAAATCGGCATTTTTGGGGGAATTTGGTCTTAGAAAGGCAACTTCACCCCGAATTGACAGGTTTGAGGGTACATCCGTATCAATGTTCGGTAATTTGTTCGCCAATCGTGTAAGAAAGGGGATTTCGGTACTGAAGTTTCCGTTCAGACCGAAAATGGTATTGTTGACTGGCTCAACCCCAAAGTTGGATTTTTGGGTGAGGGGTCGTTCATTCAAATTCAATACCGTAGCACCCAAGAGAAAGTTTTCGTTGATTTGATGTTCCACATTGACCCCAGTAAATCTTCGGGTCTGTTGACCAAATATGGCGTTGTTTTCTACGGAAATATTGATGGGTGTATTGGAAGCCTGAAGACTCGGGTCCAAAATTTGCACCGTTCCCGCCTGATAGTTTACGGTGAAATCAATACCCTCTTGAAGCTGACGGCCTCCAGCGGTAACCCTTACGGAACCTCTGGGAACATTGAAGGCACCAATAGGAATTCCATTGCTTCCTTCGGATTTATATCGACCTCTCAGTTGAAATCTGTTCTTTTCGGCATCCTGCAATGAAGCAGCCTTTGTTTTGGCATACATGTTTCGGAAAACATAGCGCTCTTGGTTGGGGTTATAGCCTTGATCATTTTCCACATCATATACTTCCCCTGCACTACTTCTTAAAGTTTCAAAGAGGAATTCCCCAAAGGGTTCAACCTTGGTGAAAATAATACGACCCGATTGTGTATCGACTGTAATACCAGGGACGTAATCGAAGAAACCATCACCTCCCGGTTGCACATCGTTAAAGACATTCAAGCGGTCTAAATTGAAGACTTCGAGCAATATGCGTTCTTCCAAGGGTTTGCTTCCATCAATCGGTGTAGGAAAATCAACGACCGGAGTAATGTAGTTTCTAGGAGTCGGGTCTGAATAGAGGATATTGAACTTAAAATCTTCTTGACTCAATTGAAAAGCACCTGTGGCATAAATGTTTTTCATCATCAAATCCCAAATGGGGTCATCCACATTGGTGATATTGCTTTTCAGCAGTTTCAGGATAAGCGTGTTGTTTTCAATAATTGGGTTTACATCACCCGAAACCGTCGTCGCATCAATTCCACCATTGGCAAACTCCCCTACCTGAAAGACCTCTCCATTTATGGTGTACTGAAAAGCAACTCCCAATACCTCATCGTTGCTTAAGCGCTGATTTAATGAAATATATCCCAATTGCTGATCAAACTGATAGTCCCGCCCCAGTTCCAATTTTCGGGCGTTTTCCAAAAATGCATAGTCAAACCCCTGGTTCGCAGAATATCCTGTACTAAAACTAAATCCCTGTTCAACAGTAGCAATATTTCGGATAGATTCCGTCAACACCCCGCCATTGCCAATAAGTGCTGGGTCATAGTCATTGGCTCCATTTTGAGGCAGTATATCGGTACCGACAATATTGAAAAAACCTGCAGGAGCACCACCTTGAATTCCAACCCGGGTCTTCTCATTTCCGGACCGCCCTATCTCTCCCTCTCCCAAATCTTGGATGGCAACCACGTTCCTTACATTGAGGGTCTGCTGGTTACGGTTGGTCACCCACACCTCTAGTCGGGTAATTTGAATTTGGCTTCGAATAAAGGGATAGTTCTCCAAGGCTTGGTCGTAATTGTCCCTGAAGTATTGTGCCAAGAAAAAGTGCTTATCCTCGTCATAGTCCAAAGCCGTAAGTGAAAAGTCATTTAATGTACCACCGCCTTGTGCGACCACGGTGTTATTCTGTGAACGTTGTTCAGAAAAGACTGCAGTAACCCTGGTTCTCCCGAATTGCAATTCGGTTTTCACCCCAAACAAACTTTGCGCCCCGGTAATCAAGGAGCTATTCAAGGGCATGTTTACGTTACCGATTTCGATTTTTCGAAGTATGTCATCTTCGGTCGGGGTATAATCCAGTTTGACCAAGTTCTGAAAATCGAATGTAGCTTCTGTATCATAGTTGGCTGTAACCTGAAGTCGTTCCCCTACCTTTCCTAAAAGACTGAGGCTGATTCTTTGGTCAAAGTCGAATGATAAGTTGGTTCGGTTCCTAGGGGAAAGTGCCGGGTTGTCATTTTTTTGCCACAACACACCTAAGTCCATGGCAACAGAACCTTGTGGAATGACCTCAATGGTATTTCCTCCAAAAATGGACTCAAAGAAACTACTGTTCACATAAAAATTGGGCAATAGATTTTTACGTGCTTCCTGACTTCCTTCTTTTTTCCCTGTAAAAGCGTCGATTTTTTCTTTGAAGTATGATTTCATTCCTTCCTTCCGTACCAACTCAAAAAATTGTTCGGGGGTAAGGATTATGGGGTAAGAAATATCAAAATCCCCAATGGTTTCAGAATAGATATATCTATCAAGTTCGGGGTCATAAGTATATTTGGAAACGATACTTGTGGGGTTCTCGAGGTTCAGCCTACCTAAAGCCACTCCGGTTTTGACGGAATCTTGAACTTGTTCATTGTCCTCCTGCCCCCATACCATGGAGAAAAACAAAAAACAAATACAAAAGAAAAAGTGCTTAAAGCCTGTTGGTTTAAGTATTGGTTTTGCCCCTCTTTTCAAACTTGTTATAAATTTTTCAGCGCCAGTTTAATAATGTCCTCAACGCTTAACGAAGGATCCTGGGAAACGATTTTGTCCACGACCTTTTCAGACTGTCTTCGAACGAAACCAAGAACCTCTAAAGCAGATAACGCTTCTTCCTTGCTTGTATTGTTTTTTTGGTGTGAAACTTCGTCCATATCGAACACTTTCAAAATCTTATCCTTTAGGTCCAAAATAACCCTTTGTGCCGTCTTGGCTCCTATACCCTTGATTGCCTGTATAGAAGGAACATTGCCCGAGGCAATTGCCTCTTTTATTTCATCGGGGGAAAGAGAGGACAACATGGTCCTTGCGGTACTTGAACCGATACCTGAAACAGATATAAGCAATCGGAATATTTCTCGCTCTGTCAGCTCCATAAATCCGAAAAGAGTATGGGAGTCTTCCTTGACTTGAAGATGGGTGTAAATTCGAATGCTTTCTTCGTCCTTTATAAGAGAAAATGTGTGTAGTGAGATGTTGAGAAAATAACCCACCCCGCCGCATTCCACGATTACAAAAGTGGGATTCTTTTCTACAAGTTTTCCATTTAGATGATTGATCATATATTGGTTGGTTTGTTATGAGTTGGGTCTAATCGGTGTCTCCCATTTTGGCCTTTTTTCGCTTTTCCCGTTCCTGGGCATCGATAACCGCAACGGCTGCCATGTTTACCATTTCATCGACACTGGCACCCAATTGAAGAATATGCGCAGCACGTCGTAATCCTACCATAATAGGACCGATGGATTCAGCATTGTGCAGACCCTTCAACAACTTGTAGGTAATATTGGCAGATTCCAAATTCGGAAAGATGAGGACGTTTACCTTTCTCCCGGCAAACTTTGAAAACGGGAAGTTATTATTACATAATTCTTGGTCAAGAGCGAAATCGGTCTGAATCTCACCATCGACCACCAAATCAGGATTTCTCTCGTGCAAAATGCGTACTGCTTCACGGACCTTTAGGGCATTGGGATGTGTGGAGGAGCCAAAATTTGCGTAGGACAAAAAGGCCATAACGGGGTCAAAGCCAAAGGTTGTAGCCACATTGGCGGTCATCTGACCGATTTCGGCAAGTTCCTCAGCACTGGGGTCAATATTGATGGAAGTATCAGCTAAAAATAGAGGACCCCTTTCCGTTATCATGATGTTTACCGTGGAGGCATTGGCGACCCCCTTGGCTCTTCCCAGTACTTCAAAAACGGGTCGCAGTACCTTGGGATAGGCCCTTGAGTAGCCCGAAATCATCCCATCAGCATCACCTTCCAAAAGCATCATTGAGCCAAAATAATTTCGTTTTCCCATATTGATTCTTGCACTATATTGGGTTTCTCCCTTTCGTTTTCTCGACTCCCAAAGTTTCAGCGCATATTTTGTGCGGATTTCATTGGACTCATCTGAACGCGGGTCAATTATGGGAACCTCGGCATCAAAATCCAGTTCCTTTTTCAGCTTTTCAATGGTTTCCTTGTTTCCCAACAAAATGGGATTCGCAATTCCCTCGTCATGAACAATTTGAGCAGCTTTCATAACATCAAGAAGCTCGGCTTCCGCGAAAACGATACGTTTCGGATTCAATTTTGCCCTATTGTGCATCAACCGAACCACTTTGTTGTCATTTCCAGACCTTAAGTACAATTCTTCCACGTACTTCTGCCAGTCTTCGATGGGAGCTTTAGCAACTCCAGATTCTATGGCAGCCTTCGCCACAGCGGGTGGAATTGTTGTTATCAGGCGAGGGTCGAAAGGTTTTGGAATAATATAATCCTTACCGAATGCCAGTCGAGTCATATCGTAAGCGATATTAACTTGCTCTGGAACAGGCTCCCGGGCCAAATCGGCCAAAGCTCTTACCGCTGCCATTTTCATTTCCTCGTTGATTTTAGTCGCTCTTACATCGAGGGCACCGCGAAAAATGAAAGGAAAGCCAAGAACATTATTCACCTGATTCGGATGGTCAGAACGCCCTGTCGCCATGATGATATCATCCCTTGTTTTACAAGCCAAGTTGTATTCAATTTCGGGGTCTGGATTGGCCATGGCAAAAACAATGGGGTCTTTGGCCATAGACTTCAACATATCAGGCTTTAAAATGTTTGCGATGGAGAGTCCGATGAAAACATCTGAATCCTTCATGGCTTCTTCCAGCGTGTCTATTTTTCGTTCAGTGGCAAACTCATTTTTTTCCACAGTCAGATTTTCCCGGTCCATTCGAATTACCCCTTTGCTATCCAACATTACGATGTTTTCTGTCTTGGCGCCAAAAGCCTTATAGAGTCGGCTACAAGAAACAGCTGCAGCACCTGCACCGCTCACTACAATTTTTACATTTTCGATTTTCTTTCCGGTAATCTCCAAAGCGTTCAACAAGGCAGCTGCAGAGATGATTGCGGTACCGTGCTGATCATCATGCATGACAGGAATATCCAGCTCTTCCTTTAACCTACTTTCAATTTCGAAAGCTTCCGGTGCCTTAATATCTTCTAGGTTGATACCACCAAAGGTTGGGGCTATTATCTTTACCGTTTCGATGAATTTTTCAACATCGGTGGTGTCCAGCTCAACATCTATCCCATCGATATCAGCGAAAATCTTGAACAGTAGACTTTTTCCCTCCATAACTGGCTTGGAGGCTTCTGGTCCAATATTTCCCAATCCTAGAACGGCGGTACCATTGGAAATAACGGCAACAATATTACCTTTTGCCGTGTACCTGTATACCTCATCCTTATTTTTTTCAATCTCCAAACAAGGCTCGGCGACTCCCGGGGAATAGGCCAAGGCCAAATCACGTTGTGTAGCGTAGGGTTTGGTAGGAACTACCTTTATTTTTCCAGGATGTGGCTTGGCATGATATACCAATGCCTCTCTACGTTGTTTTTCTTTGTTCATGCTCTCGGATTGAAAGTGTAAATTTAGAAGTTATTCTGTGATAGCGATAACATCAGGACATAAATGAAAAAGACGCCAAGTTTTTTGGCGTCTTTTTCATTTAAACAATTATCAGTTACCAGAAATAGCCCACGATAATTGTTGTTATCACCAAAAGAATCAACGCTAGATACCGGTAATTTTTATACCAAGGCAAACTTTGCAATTCTTTGGTTTCTTCTGTGAACATTTCTTTTTTGTAGGTGTATTCTGCAACCTTTTGAGCTTCAGGTTCCCCAGTCGCCAAGCTTACAACAATATGGGTGACAATGCTAATCACGAACAATAAGTTCGCTTTTGCTAAAAAGTGGAATTCGTTTAGATAGGGTACCAAATCATAACCCGCGGACAAAATCATGAAGACTGCAAAAACCCCTCCTACCAAAAGACTAACAAACGCTCCAGTCGAATTGGCACGTTTCCAAAACAGTCCCAAAATAAATGCAGAGACCACAGGTGGACTCGTGAAAGCAATGACCAACTGCAAGTAACCCCACAGGGAATCACTCACTCTTTCTATAAAGGGAACCCAAAGCGAGGCCAGAGCAACCAAAATCAAAGTTGCAATTTGCCCAGCGCGCACCAGTTGCTTGCTTGTCAAGGAAGGTCGTAATTGTTTTACAAAATCCATAGTAATCAAAGTGGAAGCCGAGTTAAACGTTGCCGAAACCGACGACATCATCGCTGCTAGTAATCCAGCAACCACAAGGCCCAAAATTCCCGTTGGCAACAACTGAAAGAGCAAAACCGGATAGGTGAGGTTCGGACAATCTACCAAGTTCTCACACATACCACCATCTGCCAAAGGATAATTTAGGTTGGAAATATCAAGTGAACTAAAGAGCAACAACGCCAATACACCAGGAACTACCATGATGAAGATTACAGGAAGTTTCAAAAGTCCAGCAAATAAAGCGCCCCACCGACCATGGTTAAGGTCTTTTGCTCCCAGGACGCGCTGCACCATAAATTGGTTGTTGGCCCAAAAATAGAATCCAAGCAATGGGACACCTGTCAACAATCCCCACCAAGGCATAAATTCATCGTTGTTGGGTCGTACCAAACTAAACACCTCATCAGAGTTTGCCGGAATAAATTTTCCTTCCGCCGCTTTGTCACCAAAATTGACATCTCCCGAAGCCAGTGCAGCATCCAGTTTAGACATCATACTGCTCCATCCTCCGCCAAGTTCATCAAAAGCGAAATAGGTGAGCAAACACGAACCTATAATTAACAATACCGCTTGTATGACCTCGGTTTGAATAACAGAATTCAGTCCCCCAGGGATGGTGTAGGCAGCGGCCGCTACGGCCAAACCAATAATGATATAGGTTGAACTTACGTCGGGAAATAGAAGTTTCAATACGATACTTCCCACATAGAGACCAGCAGCAGTATCCACTAAAACATTACCAACAATGGTTATTAAGGAAAAATAGTACCTAGAACGCTTGTCATATCTTCTTTGCATAAATTCAGGCATGGTGTAGACCCCTGACCTGAGATAGAATGGTAAAAAGAAAATTGAGAAAAATATAAGAATTACTACGGCGTACCATTCGTAGTTATAAACGTTTACGTTGGTTTGAAACCCATCGGAAGCCAGACCTACCAAGGTTGAACTCGAAATGTTAGCCGAAAAAAGGGCAATACCCACTATGGGCCACGTCATAGTTCGCCCACCCAAAAAATAATCCTCGGAACTGCTCCTTTTTGATTTGGAGATTCCGTAAATGATAATACCGACAAGATAAACGAGAATGACAACAATGTCTAGGGTCTGGAGTCCGCCCATAATAATATTGATTTAGTTAGTTTAATTGGTCATAGTGCTTTTGTTGGCAAAGCAAAAAAAATAGCCCGAAATTGCATAATCGACAAAACGGAGGTGTTTCGAATATAAGATATTTAGCTATTCCTTAAAAATATCTTAACATCTAAAGCAAGATATGAGCCAGCGAAATCGTTTGAGTTGATTTTTAACTCTTCAAAAAATCAATGTTTCTTTGGAGGCCTGAGAACTTAGTTCGCTTTACGGCCGACTTCTTGAACAACTTTCTGAATACTTCTTCTGTGATTTCCTCCCAATCTGATTTTGACATGGAGAGCAATTCGGGATTCGGATTAAATAAAGGTTCATTATGGGATTGGGAGAAACGGTTCCAGGGACACACATCTTGGCAGACATCGCAGCCAAACATCCAATCATCAAATTTCCCTTGAAACTCAGTGGGAATTTCATTCTTCAATTCAATGGTGAAATAGGAGATACACTTGCTCCCATCCACCACATAGGGTTCCACTATCGCTTCGGTAGGGCAGGCATCAATACAAGCAGTGCAGGTTCCGCAATGATCCGTGACCGGGGTGTCGTAATCAAGCTCGAGATCAACAATCAATTCAGCGATAAAATAAAAGGATCCTACTTGTTGCGTGAGCAAATTACTGTGTTTACCCATCCATCCCAAGCCACTTTTTGCAGCCCAGGCCTTATCCAAAACAGGTGCGGAATCCACAAAGGCCCTTCCATGTACCTCTCCAATTTCTTCTTGTATGAAATGAAGTAATTGCTTTAGTTTGTTCTTTATCACAAAGTGATAATCCGTTCCGTAGGCATATTTTGAGATCTTATAGGAATCCAGGTTTTGTGTTTCCTTTGGGAAGTAATTTAGCAGTAGAGAAACCACAGATTTTGAGCCTTCCACCAATTTTGTTGGGTCCAAGCGCTTGTCAAAATGGTTTTCCATATACGACATTTCGCCATGCATATTTCGATTGAGCCATTTTTCCAATCTGGGGGCTTCTTCCTCCAAAAACTCTGCTTTGGAAATGCCGCAAGACAAAAAACCGAGGCGCTTGGCTTCGGTTTTAATGAGTTTGGCGTATTGAGTCCTTAGCATTAATCCAAGGTACACAAATTATCATTCATTTAAAACGATGGTTGGCGATCGATAGCTCGGAACAACATTTTCGATAGGTTGAATTGTTTTTAGATAAGCGAATATGGCAGCTATATCAGCTTCGGTCAAATATGCATAATGTTTTGGCATGGGCGGCATTATTGGCCTAGTATTTTCAAGTCCCTTGAATTTTGCTTCCCTCAACGCTTTGGTAAATTGCTCCAATGTCCATGTTCCAATTCCCGTCTCGTGAGGTGTCAAA
>NZ_JANQIH010000130.1 GCF_028282265.1 Allomuricauda sp. | reverse complement strand
CGAAAATGCGGTCATCGCCCTTGACGGTGATAAGTTTGCAGGTTTTTGTTACATCGAGGTTTGGGGAAACAAGGATTTTGTGGCAAATTCTGGGCTGATCGTACATCCTGATTACCGCAACCAAGGTTTGGCCAAGAAAATCAAAAAAGCAGTCTTTGAACTTTCGAGAAAGAAGTTTCCCAATGCCAAAATCTTCGGAATCACAACCGGACTGGCAGTGATGAAAATGAACTATGAATTGGGATACAAACCTGTCACTTTCTCAGAACTGACCGATGATCCTGAATTTTGGAAGGGATGTCAAACCTGCAAAAACTTTGATATTCTAACACGAACCGAACGGAAAATGTGCCTATGTACGGGTATGCTTTACGATGAGAACAATAACAAAACCAAAACAAGGAAGCTCAATAGTAAAGCATTCCAACGATTGAAGGAAATGAAACAGAACCTTTTCCTAAAAAAGAAACAAAAATAAAAACGCCTGTTTTAGCTGTCATCCTGAGCGCCTATCTGAAAGGCAGGCAGTCGAAGGAGCAGTTGAAGCACCAAGGGCAATAGAAGCTAAGAAATAAAATGGATTCCTGCCTTCGCAGGAATGACAAAACGAAAAGAAAAATGAAAAAACTAGTACTGGCCTATAGCGGCGGATTGGACACCTCCTATTGTGCCAAATACCTTTCCCAAGAAAAAGGTTTCGAGGTTCACGCCGTTAGTGTGAACACCGGTGGCTTTTCCAAGGAGGAAATCCTGGAAATCCAACAAAAGGCACTTCAACTAGGTGCCACATCTTACACTTCCTTGGATGCGATATCCAATTTTTATGACAAAGTGGTCAAATACCTCATCTTCGGCAATGTGCTGAGAAACAATACCTACCCGCTATCCGTAAGTGCGGAACGAATTGTTCAGGCGATAGAAATTGTCAATTACGCCAAAAAAATCGGGGCCGACTATATTGCCCATGGGAGTACAGGCGCCGGCAACGACCAAGTACGGTTCGACATGATTTTTCAAACATTGGCCCCCGGAATTCAAATCATTACTCCCATAAGGGATAACAAACTTTCTAGAGAGGAAGAAATCGAATACCTGCAAAAAAATGGCATCGAGTATTCATGGGAAAAAGCAAAATACTCCATCAATCGTGGACTATGGGGCACTTCGGTAGGCGGTGATGAAACTTTGACCTCCCATCTTCCCTTACCAGAAACAGCTTATCCAAGTCAACTGGAGAAGGAAATTCCGAAGGAGTTAAAGCTGACGTTCGAAAAGGGGGAATTGGTTGCGCTGGATGGCGAAACAGCATCTCCAGTCGAAAACATTGAAAAGCTTTCAGAAATTGCTTCAAAGTATGCCATCGGAAGAGACATACATGTGGGTGATACCATCATTGGCATCAAAGGGCGAGTCGGTTTTGAAGCCGCAGCGCCTTTAATAATCCTAAAGGCTCACCACCTGTTGGAAAAGCACACCTTAAGTAAATGGCAACAATATCAAAAAGAGCAATTGGGGAATTTTTATGGCATGCTATTGCACGAAGGCAATTATCTGGATGAAGTGATGCGAAATATAGAAGCCTTCTTGACAGACACTCAAAAAAATGTGTCGGGCAGCGTGTTCGTAACCCTTCATCCTTATCGGTTTGAGCTGAATGGGGTTAAATCTACCCACGATTTAATGAACGCTTCCTTTGGAAGTTATGGTGAAATGAACAAAGGTTGGACAGCCGATGACGCCAAAGGATTTATAAAAATTCTCAGCAATCAAGGTAAAATTGCAAACCATGTAAACCAAAATCATGATTAGCGCAGGAATAATAGGAGGTTCAGGGTATACCGGGGGAGAGTTGATTCGATTGCTGCTGAATCACCGTTCGGTAGCGTTGGACTTTGTTTTCAGTACCACAAGAGCCAATAAGCCGATTACATCTGCCCATTCCGATTTACTGGGCTTGACAGCGTTGAAATTTTCTGGAGGAATCAATCCGAATGTCGATGTTGTTTTTTTGTGTCTGGGTCACGGCAACTCCAAACAGTTTTTGAATACGCATCATTTTGCTTCCCACACCAAAATTATTGACCTGAGCAACGATTTTAGGCTAAAGGGAGATGAGCAGTTTCAAGATAAAACCTTTGTATATGGCCTTCCGGAGTTGTATAGGGAACAAATCAAATCCGTGAACCAGATTGCCAATCCGGGATGTTTTGCCACGGCCATTCAATTGGCTTTGTTGCCGTTGGCAAAAGCAAATCAACTGCAGAATGAGGTTCATATCAATGCAGTCACCGGAAGTACGGGAGCAGGCGTAGGTCTTTCTCCTACCTCACATTTTAGCTGGAGAAACAACAATGTTTCGTGGTACAAACCTTTTACCCACCAGCATTTGGGTGAAATTGGGGAAAGCTTGGATTCCTTCGGAAATGAAATAGCTCCTCTTCGGTTTCTTCCCAATCGGGGAAACTTTACCAGAGGGATTTTTGCAACCGCCTATACCAAGTTCGAAGGTACCCTTGAAGAGGCCAAACAGCTGTATCACGATTTTTATCAAGATGCCCTGTTCACCCATATGGCGGAAGAGCCCATCCATTTAAAACAGGTGGTCAATACCAACAATTGTCATATACATCTTCATCAACACGAAGATGTTTTGTTGATTACCTCGGCCATTGACAACCTAGTAAAGGGCGCCTCTGGACAGGCCTTACAAAACATGAACCTGATGTTCAATTTCGAAGAAGACGAAGGACTAAAACTAAAAGCTGGGGTTTTTTAAAGAATGGTTTAGGAAAGTTGTCATGCTGAGCTCGTTGAAGCATAGCTGTAAAACTTTAGGACAAAAACGATAAATGAAAACAATCGGAGAGAAGCAGCAGACAAATGGATTGCTTCACTTCGTTCACAATAAGAAATTATGAAAATAGCAATCATAGGAGCTGGAAATCTTGGACTCTCCATAGCCAAAGGAGTGTTGCATAGTAATGGTGCCACCACCATGTACCTGACTAAAAGAAATATAGCGGAAATCCAACATTTTGAGAAGTATGGAAATGTAACGGTGACCACCAATAATCGGGAAGCCGTTAAAAATTCAGATATTTTGATTTTTGCTGTCCAACCAGGGCATTTCGCTGAAATTTTAGAGCGTGTCAAGGATTTGCTCAACGACAACCACGTAATCATAAGTACCATTACCGGATTCCGTATTTCCAAAATGGAGGCCATCATTGGGTCGGATCAGTACATCATACGCAGCATGCCCAATACGGCCATTTCTGTGGGGAATTCCATGACCTGCATTTGCAGCAACGAACTTGGGAAAAAGAGAATCGATTTAGCGAAGGCTATTTTCAATAGAATGGGACATTCGTTAGAAATTCCCGAAGAACAAATGCAGGCGGCAACGGTGATTTGTGCAAGTGGTATCGCTTTTTGGATGCGCTTAATCCGAGCCACCACACAAGGTGCAATTCAATTGGGGTTTGATGCCAAGGAAGCCCAAGAACTGGCAATGCATACCTGCAATGGCGCAGCGAATTTGCTAATCGATTCGGGAACCCATCCGGAAGAAGAGATAGATCGAGTGACCACTCCGAAGGGTTGTACGATTGAAGGGTTGAACGAAATGGAGCATCAAGGTCTTAGTTCCTCCTTGATTAGAGGTATTGTTACCTCCTACGAAAAGATAAGTGATATTAGAAAAGGATAAGATTAAGAGCATCACACTGAGCCCGTCGAAGTGTGAAATAACAATACAATTTGAGAATGAATTTATTCGATGTATACCCGCTTTATGATGTAACCCCGGTGTCTGCCAGAGGCATTGAAGTAGTTGATGACCAGGGACAGACGTATCTCGATTTCTATGGGGGTCATGCTGTGATTTCCATCGGTCACTCTCATCCGCATTATGTGAATCGAATCAAAACCCAATTGGATAAAATCGGGTTTTATAGTAACTCCATAAAAAATCCAATTCAAGAGGAACTGGCTGACAAACTGGGAAAGCTTTCAGGTTGCTTGGACTACCAATTGTTTTTATGTAATTCTGGTGCTGAAGCCAATGAAAATGCATTAAAAATGGCCTCTTTTCATACCAGAAAGTCTAAGGTGATTGCTTTTGATAACAGTTTTCATGGTAGGACTTCAGCGGCTGTGGCAGCAACCGACAATCCCGCCATCAATGCACCCATTAATAAACAACAGATAGTAACTTTTCTTCCTTTGAACGATTTCGATGCCTTTGAAAAAGCCATTCAATCCGAAGATAATTGCGCTGTTATTCTCGAAGCTATTCAAGGGGTAGGTGGATTGGACGAACCCTCAACTGAGTTTTATCAATTCGTGGCAGAAAAATGCAAGGAAAATGGAGTGGTTTTGATAGCCGATGAAGTGCAATCGGGATTTGGTAGAAGTGGAAAATTCTTTGCCTTCCAACATCACGGAATTCAACCTGACATTATTTCCATAGCCAAAGGAATGGGGAATGGCTTTCCCGTTGGAGGAATATTGATTCACAATTCCATTGAAGCGTCTTATGGGCTGTTAGGCACCACCTTTGGTGGAAATCATCTGGCCTGTGTGGCCACTTTGGCCGTACTTGAAGTCTTGGAAAATGAAAGTTTGATTACCAATGCCCATGAACTAGGCGAATATTTCAAAGAAAAGGCAAAACATATTTCCCAAGTCAAAAAAATAAAAGGAAGAGGATTAATGTTGGGCCTTGAATTCGATTTTGAGGTGGCTGAACTCAGAAAAAATCTGATTTATAAACAACATCTCTTTACCGGAGGCTCCAAAAACAAAAAGTTGCTTCGGATTCTACCCGCTTTGAACATTACGAAAGAACATATCGATGTGTTGTTTGAGGCATTAACCAAAGAATTGACATGAAACATTTTCTCTCCATAAACGATATCGACTCCCTGCCCCATTGGGTCGAAGAGGCTATTGCACTAAAGAAGAATCCCTACCAGTTCCAGGAATTAGGGAGACACAAAACCTTATGTCTTCTGTTTTTTAACAATAGCTTACGCACTCGTTTAAGTACTCAAAAGGCAGCCAAGCATTTGGGAATGGAGGTCATGGCCATGAACTTTGGCAAGGAAGGTTGGACTTTGGAACATGGAGACGGGACCGTAATGAATCAAGGAACCTCAGAACATGTGAAGGAAGCGGCCCGAGTGGTTTCGCAATACTGCGACATCGTTGCCATTCGTGCTTTTGCCCAGTTAAAAGACAGAGAAAAGGATGAGGCTGAGGAAGTGTTGAACGGCTTCAGTACGTATGCCTCGGTTCCAGTGGTCAACATGGAGAGCTCAATTGCACATCCACTCCAGGCCTTGGCCGATGCTATCACTATGCACGAATTCAAAACCAAGGCCAAACCTAAGGTTGTACTCTCTTGGGCACCGCATCCAAAGGCACTACCTCATGCAGTAGCGAATTCCTTTACAGAAATGATGAAATTGCAAGACGCAGAGTTTGTGATTACCCATCCAAAAGGGTATGAACTTGACCCAAGAATTACCCAAGACTGTCCAATTGAATACAATCAGGAAAAAGCTCTGGAGAACGCCGACTTTGTATATGTGAAAAGTTGGAGCAGCTATTCAGAATATGGAAAGGTGCTGAGTCAAGATAGCAACTGGATGATGACCCAAGCCAAATTGGGGAATGCCAAATTTATGCACTGCCTTCCTGTTCGAAGAAATGTGGTGGTTGAAGATTCCATACTGGACGGAAACCAGAGTTTGGTCATACAGCAGGCCCATAACCGAACCTATTCAGCACAAATTGTATTGAAAAAAATACTGGAAAACCTATGAGCAAAACCTTATCCATAGTAAAAATCGGAGGCAACCTTATAGAAGATGTCGACAAACTTCATGAAATTTTGGATTTGTTTGCAAAAATGGATGGTTCTAAGATATTGGTCCATGGGGGAGGCAAAAAAGCAACAGAGGTGGGAAATCTACTAGGTATTGAAGCCAAAATGACAAATGGGAGACGAATTACGGATGCCCAAAGTTTGGAGGTAGCCATTATGGTTTATGGCGGGCTGGTCAATAAAAACATTGTTGCCCAGTTACAGGCAAAGGGAACCAATGCCATTGGAATGAGCGGAGCTGATGGAAACTCCATAGTTGCCCATAAAAGACCGGTAAAACCAATCGATTTTGGTTTTGTGGGAGATGTTAATGCTGTAAACGGAACTGGCATCACCACACTCTTAAATGCTCACTTTACTCCAGTTTTTTGCGCATTGACACACGATGGAAAGGGCCAACTGTTCAATACCAATGCAGATACCATTGCTTCTGAATTGGCTATTGGACTATCGGGCGACTTCGAAACCACCTTGTACTATTGCTTTGAAAAGAAAGGGGTTTTAAACGATATCTCTGATGAGAACTCGGTAATTCAACATATCGATTCAGAAAAATATACTAAACTGGTTAAGGAAAGGGTGATTGCAGACGGAATGCTTCCCAAATTGCACAATTGCTTCCATGCATTACAAAACAACGTAAAGCAGGTCTGTATAGGAGACCATACCATGCTCGAAAATTCATCATCAAATTATACAAAACTCACGCTATGAGCTACAATCAAGAGCATTTGACCGAAAAGGCCATAGAACTTCTGAAACAGTTGATTTCCATTCCTTCTTTTTCCGGAGAGGAGGATAAAACAGCTGATGCTATTGAAGCTTGGTTGCAGGAATTCGGAATACAAACCAAAAGACAGTTCAACAACATCTATGCATTTAACGAACATTTTGATGAGAACAAGCCCACTCTTTTGCTCAATTCACATCACGATACCGTGAAGCCAAATACCGCTTATACCAAAGACCCTTTTGATGCCCATGTGGAGGATGGAAAATTGTTCGGCTTGGGTAGTAACGATGCAGGTGGATGCCTGGTTTCCCTTTTAACCACTTTTGTGCATTTTCATGGTCAATCAAACCTTAACCATAACATTATCATGGCGGCCACGGCCGAAGAAGAAAATGCGGGCGAAAAAAGTTTGCGTGGACTGATTCCAATTTTACCTGAAGTTAATGTGGCCATAGTGGGAGAACCCACTTTAATGGATTTAGCCATAGCTGAAAAAGGCCTCATCGTTTTTGATGCCGTTGTCGAGGGAACTCCTTCGCATGCGGCACATCCCAATAACAACAATTCCATTTATAACAGTATAGAGGTTTTGGAATGGTTCAAAAACTATTCTTTCGAAAAGGTTTCGGACACCTTGGGGGAAGTAAAACTTACAGTAACCCAAATCGATGCAGGAAATCAACACAATGTGGTACCGGCACATGTGAATCTGGTGGTAGACGTTCGGGTGAATGATTGTTATTCGAACCAAGAGGTCGCCAATCTATTACAGACAAAAGCCCCTTGCAAAATGACCCCACGGTCTTTACGATTAAATTCATCTTCCATAGACCCCAATCATGGGTTGGTCAAAAGTGGACTTACCTTGGGAAGAAAAACCTATGGGTCGCCCACCCTATCCGATCAGGCCGCCTTAAGCTGTCAATCGGTGAAACTGGGGCCGGGGGATAGCACTCGTTCCCACTCCGCAGACGAGTTCATTTTCCTAAAGGAAATTGAAGAAGGAATTGATTTGTATATTAAAATTTTGGGGGGATTTCTTAAAAAATAATATTTGTCACACTGAGCCTGTCGAAGTGTGTTCTAATCAAAATTCTTTTAACTAAAAGTTTTTGTCTCCTTCGACAAGCTCAGGATGACATAAAACAATAACTCAATACCAATGAAACTCTGGGATAAAGGCTTTAGCACCGATAAAAAAATAGACCACTTCACCGTAGGAAACGATAGGGAACTGGATCTCGTTTTGGCCAAATATGACGTAATAGCGTCCAAAGCACATGCTAAAATGTTGGGAAAGGTCGGGTTGATCTCTCCTGAGGAGACAGAAAGTTTGGTCGAAGAATTAGAGGTCATCGCCAAGTCTATTGAAGTAGGGAAATTCACCATTGAAGACAATTTTGAGGACATGCATTCCAAAATTGAGTATCTGCTCATCCAGAAACTAGGTGATACCGGAAAGAAAATCCACACGGCGCGGTCACGAAATGATCAGGTTTTGGTGGCCACACAGCTTTATTTGATGGCTGAACTATCTGAAATAAAACAAGAAGTAAAGCATCTATTCGATTTGTTGTTGGATTTGGCTAAGGAACATCAAAATATACTTCTGCCAGGATACACTCACCTGCAAATTGCCATGCCCTCTTCCTTCGGGCTATGGTTCTCGGCCTATGCGGAGAGTTTAATTGATGATGTCCATTTTTTGAATGCGGCTTTAAAAGTGGCCGACCAAAATCCCTTGGGAAGCGCGGCGGGTTATGGAAGTTCTTTTCCGATTGATAGAACGTTTACCACCCAAGAAATGGATTTTCAAACGCTAAAATTCAACGTAGTCGCTGCACAAATGGGCCGCGGAAAGGTGGAAAAGGCCACTGCTTTTGGAATTTCCAGTGTTGCTTCTACACTTTCAAAGCTGGCAATGGATATTTGTTTGTATATGAGTCAAAATTTCAACTTTATATCCTTCCCTAACGAATTGACCACGGGAAGCAGCATCATGCCCCATAAAAAAAACCCGGATGTTTTTGAACTGATTCGCGCCAAGTGCAACAAAATTCAAGCCGTGCCCAACCAATTGACCTTGGTCATCAATAATCTACCAAGTGGCTATCACCGTGATATGCAATTGGTGAAAGAAATCATTGTCCCTGCCTTACAGGATATGAAAGCTTGTTTGGAGATAATGGGCTTTAGTCTAAAAGAAGTAAAGGTGAACCCTAACATTCTTGATGACCCCAAGTACGACTATCTTTTTAGCGTAGACACCCTCAATGAACTTGTAAAAAGTGGAATGCCCTTTCGTGACGCCTACAAAAAAATGGGAATGGAAATCGAAGAGGGTACCTTTACCCCCAAGCGGGATATTGAACATACCCATGAAGGGAGTTTAGGGAATTTATGTTTGAAGGAGATTAAAGAGAAAATGGAGCAGACCTTTAGTCTGTAAACACACGTTCACATTTTAGGAAGATTACCAACCGTCAATTTAAAAGGGAAATAGGTCAATTCGACTTTAATCCCTGCACCAAATTTCTTCAACTTGATGCATCATTTTTGAGGTCAACACTTTATGCTCATGTCGAAAAGCATGAAAGTTCTAATTGTAAGCATCTGTTTTGGGTTACCATTGGTTTTTCTATATGCCCAAGAAGAAGCCTATGTCAATAAAACTGCAGTTTATCTACGTGAAAAACCAAAAGGCAAATCTCTTATGCATTTGCCTTATGGTACCCCACTCACGGTAATCGGTATTCATAATTCGTGGTGCGAGGTTGAAATACATGCTATTACGATTCAAGGGTTCATTCATGAATCGATGGTCTCCTTTAATTCACTCGAAAAAACCAGTGCTGACCTCGAAAAAATTGAGGCTTTCAATTTGACCCAAAGTGGGTTCGAGGATTTGTTTATGACCTACGAAGACTTTCAACCTGATTCCCAATATAACAATGAGCAATACAAACAACTGAATGAGGGTCTAGAGCGAATGCTATTCTGGAGACACAACGAACCGTCTTCAAAATACTACATCCACAATATGAATATGATGGTAGAGCGAACGAAAAATGGCGTCTACCATCAAACGCCCACTAAGATTTATAATCAATCGAAAATCTATAATTTGTCACCTGAAATTTACAACAATGAAGCCACTACGAAGCCAACCTATCGTGAGTTTCAAAAGCCGCAGATTTCTAAATCTTTTTTTGATTTCAAGCCCGAGAACTATCTCATTGCCAACGTAAAGAAAAAACAGGACTCCTTGTTTCTGGATTTTCCCGTATCTACACTGATCCATCTTCTCAGAATCTATTTTAAGGACGACAATTCCTTCCAGTTGTATAAGCATCATAAAAAGTACACCTATACCTCATCAAAAAAAATACGTTTTTTCTCGACGGATGAAAATGGCGGTTACCTCAAAGAAAACGAAGGACAAATCATTTATTTACCGGGTAAGGACAATCGGATATGCTTGTCCAATTTTAAGCATCCTTATAATCCTAAAATGAAATACCTATTCTTTTGTGATGAAAAAATCATAGATAAGCATGTAGCCAATCCAGTTACCATAAAGACGACAACCCAAACCATGGAAGACGGGTTCGAGTTCGTTGTCCATGAACTAGATTTCGATGGGGACGGAGTAGTTGATATGCTACGGAGCTTCGAAGACTGTCCCGCAGATGCTGGGGATTCAAATGATGAAGTCTACTATTTCAACATCAATGGGGAATGGAAATCTACTTTGGCCCGAAGATATTGGTGCATACCATAGTGTGGAACCCTAAAATTAGCACCAATACTTTAATTAAGGAAGAAATACGGTAAACCTATGTGCCTTGAAATTACCGTGAAGTAGCTTGAAGTTTGAGTTTCAAAGAAGATGAGAGTAAGATTAAGAGTATAATTGTACAACTCTAATTGTAGCTTAATCAACTATACTCTTAAAACTTTTCAAGCAATGAACTTATTCATCGTAGCAAGATGGGACGGTAGATGTTCTTGGAGCAGTTCCACAACCTCCTTGAAGAGAATTTCCAGCGGTAGTACCAGTATCTGATGAACCTCCGGTTATTCTTCCCAAAGCTAAATTAGAAATCACTTTCTTGTTCAGGGATAATCCAATCTTTTTTGTCTGTTTCATGATAAAATATTTAAATGATTTGTGTAAGAAAAATACTAATAAAACAGAGGGTCCTTAAATTATTAACTATTCAAATAACTAATATCTTAAATAAGGGTTGTTAATCGGTTAAACAACAGCCTGTAGAACAGGGTTTTATTAACTTTATTGGTTTTTTTAAATGTTAATTATCCGCTTTATGTAGAATTAATAATTAACATTTCTTTGGTTACCTAAGCTTTTTGAATGTTCAGCATCAGTTTTGAGCAAAGTAATCAACTGCCCCTAAAATTCTCGGAATCGAACTTTGATTAAATAAAGAATTTCTTGAAATTCACTTATTCTCTCATTAAAGACCACCATTATGCAAGGCCAGAAAATCCCTATAGACACGAGACCGCTATTTAAACCTTTGGATAAAAAACTGATTGAGTTATTGAAATCATTGGAAGCGGATGATTGGAACAAACAAACCGTTGCTAAGGATTGGAAGGTGAAAGATGTGGTAAGCCATATTATAGATACCAAGCTAAGAACACTATCCATGCAACGTGATAAGTACTTTGGGGAGAAAGCTCCCGAAATCAATAGTTATGGAGACCTCGTCGCGTTTATAAACAAACTAAATGCCGATTGGATTCAGGCTTCAAAAAGATTCAGTCCAGAGGTGTTGATTTTCCTTTTGGAATCCATAGGTGATTCAACGGCAGACTACTACAATTCATTAGACCCATGGGATGAGGCGATTTTTGCAGTGGATTGGGCAGGCGAATCAAAGAGCTATAATTGGATGCACCTTGCCAGAGAATATACCGAGTATTGGCACCATCAACAACAAATTCGGGATGCCGTAGGCCAACAAGGTATTATGACAAAAACATTCTTTCACCCTTTTATGGATACTTTTTTTCAGGCATTGCCCCATACTTTCAAGGATGTGGAAGCTGAGCCAGGGACTCTAGTAGAAGTTCATATTACTTCAGACATAGGAGGAACATGGTATTTGCAAAAGCTTGAAGGGGATTGGCAGTTGGTTGAAAAAGCAGATAACACTCACGATGCGTATGTTGAAATTCCTTTTGATGTTTCTTGGATACTCTTTTCCAAAAGTCTTAGACCCCATGAAGTTATGGGCAAAGTAAAAATTGAAGGCCGAAAGGAGCTTGCTACCAAGGTTTTGGAAATGGTCTCTGTCATTGCTTAAGACGTTCAAGGAGATATTCAGACAGCAAAGAAATTCCTCAGTACAAGGCGATACTCTGCTTTTCATCTATGTACTTTAGAAAACCATCTGCTGTTTCATAAGCGTCCAGTTCTTCCAAGTACCCTTCTCTTTCAACCCAAAGGCGAAGTTTGTCGGTTCCATTTAAAATATCAATAGGCTCCAAATCATGAACGTATTCATAGGGCGGCTCCAACCACTGAAATGATGAACCTAAATGACTACTTAATTCGCGCATCAACCATTGTCCGGCTCTCCATGGTCTGTACAATTTCCTATCTGTGACGTGAATTTGAAATCCGCCACAAGCCACATCCATATGTTTGTGAAACGTGGGCAAGAAAACCATTGGACGCAATATAAATCCCTGAAGGCCCGATTGTATGATACTATTCTCAAGATGATTCGCAAACAAAGAAAAAGGTTCAATTCTTGGATGGCCGACCAATTCTAAAGGTTGGGTGGTTCCCCTACCTTCGCTTAAGTTGGTACCTTCAAACGGAACACATGCAGGAAATGTAAGGCAACTTTCAGCCCTCGCTAAATTTGGTGAGGGCAATAGCCAAGGAAGACCGGTATCGGAAAAATACATTCCTCGATTCCAATTGAGCATTTTGATAATTCGAAGGTTGGCGTTTGATCTTGCCCAAGATCTTTGATGCATTAAGGCAAGTTCTGCCATTGTAAGTCCATGTCTTACCGGAATAGAATGTCTTCCGATAAACGAAGAAAATCGTTCATCCAAAATATTTCCTTCCAACGTTTCTCCATTTAGAGGATTAGGGCGATCTAGAACGACTACTTCAATATCTTTTTCCGAACATTTTTCCAGTAGTAATGTCAGCGTATACATGTAGGTATACATTCGACATCCCACATCCTGTAAATCAACGAAAAGGTGATCTATTCCCTCTAACATTTCATCTGTAGGTACTCTTGTTTCGGAATATAGAGAGAAGACGGGAATACCAAAATACGGATGTATGCTGTGCCCAGTTTCTATCATATTATCTTGGGCATCGGTAGAAAATCCGTGCTGAGGTCCAAAAAGCTTCTTTAGTCGATTTCCAAATATGGATTGAAAAATAAAAACAGCATGTCTACATTTAGAATTGACCGACGCATTGTGGCATAAAAGTGCCACGTTACCCTTAAATTGCTGCTGAAGGTCAATATCCTTTTCCAATACACCAAGACCAACAACAACTTTCGCCATTTCTACCGTTACTTTATCATCTTCAAATTAATGACCTCTTGTTCAGTCAAGTTGCGCCAATGACCTCTGGGTAAGTCCTTTTTGGTCAGTCCTGCGAAAATAACACGGTCTAATTTTGTAACCTGGTACCCTAGGTGTTCAAAGATTCTTCGAACAATCCGGTTACGACCGCTATGGATCTCGATACCCACCTCTCTTTTGGGCTGACCTTGCACGTAGCTCACTTGGTCCACAGTGATGGGGCCATCTTCCAATTCCAAACCGGCCTCAATTTTTCTCAAATCTGCCAAGGCTAGGTTTTTATCCAAAGTAACCTGATAAATCTTCCGAACTCCATGCTTGGGATGGGTCAATTTTTTGGTCAAATCCCCATCGTTGGTGAAAAGCAAAAGTCCTGTCGTATTTCGGTCCAAGCGACCTACCGGCAACAAACGAGAATTGGAAGCATTGGAAATCAATTCCATCACCGTGCGACGGCCTTTCTCATCACTAGTGGTCGTGATGAAGTTTTTGGGTTTGTTCAGGAGGACGTATTCCTTCTTTTCCAGATTGAGCTTTCTTCCATCAAATCGCACATCATCAGAGCGCTTGACCTTAAACCCCATTTCAGTGATTACCTTGCCATTTACAGTTACATTCCCGGCGGCGATATAGGTATCAGCTTCCCTTCGGGAACAAATTCCAGCGTTCGCAATGTAACGGTTCAAACGAATCTCATCGGGATTTGACCTCTTAACTGGTTGTGCTGAATTATCAGCGGTTCTAGGTTTTTTGGAAAATAGCCTTTTTTTAGGCCCTTGGTTGGATTTATGGGAAGACCCTCGTCTTCGATTGTAGTCTGATTTCGCCATCAGTCATTAAATTTTTGCAAAAGTAGGGATTCTTGGGTGCTAAAGCACATTTCGACTGCGCTCAATGTGACAAAAAATCAGTCTTCAAAATCAACCGTGGATTGCCTTTCACGATTTACCGTCAATTTAGTAACATCGGGGCGGGAGTAATGCCCTACCGGGTCAAAGTTTTGGCGTTCTTCATATACCCTGTTGATATTCAACATTTGGTAAATCAACCCCTCTTCACCCACCACGGGTTCAACTAGCCATTCACCGTCAGGTCCAGCGATGCATGACCCCCCGTTGGCTAGCACCTTTGGCGCCTTTTCCAGGATTTTATCCAAATGTGGGGTATCTTTAGGAAAATCGGAAGTTTGCATAAGCGAAGAGACCGAAATCACATAGCTTCGGGATTCCCTTGCAATAAAACGAGTAATATCTTGAGTATTGTTGAGATTCCCGGGCCATACCGCAATATGAAGATTTTCTCCTTGGGCGTATAAAGCTGTTCGGGGCAATGGCATCCAGTTTTCCCAGCAATTTAGTCCACCTACCGTAAACTTTTTCAAGTCGTGAACCCTTAGGCCATTTCCATCACCGGGAGCCCAAGTCAGTCGTTCATCGTAAGTAGGCTGTAGCTTTCGATGCACCGATTTTATTTCTCCATCTTGATCAATATATACCAAGGAACAATATAGACTATGGCCACCTCTATCCTTAGCACGCTCCATCATGCCCAAATACACAGCTATTCCCCTTTCTTTGGCCAATTTGCTCAAACCATCCAACTCCCCTGCTTCAATTTGGATTGCGTTTCGCGTGTAATGCGCATGAAGTTCTTTATTTACTTTCAAATCCCAAGATGCGCCATCTGTATAAGCCAACCAAAAGGGATACCCCGGTAGGAAGGCCTCTCCAAAAACAATTAGTTCTGCTTTTTCTTTGGAAGCCTCCAAAATTGCATTTTCAATCTTTTCAAGGGTTGCAACTTTGTCCAACCAAACAGGTGCAATTTGGGCCAAGGCAACTTTCAGCAAGTGTTCCATTATAAAATTCGGTTTAGTACCAAGTCCACATCAATAAGCAAAATGCTAAAGACTCCTGCCACGATGATGAACTTCAAAATGTTGTGCAACCAAACGTAGTGCTTTTTCCGCTCCGCTTTCCATAATAAAATGATAAAAAGACCTAACAGAGCGATACAGACCCAAAAATATAAATACATGTAGCCCACATCGAAAATCTTTATCAGCAATAAGGCCGGAACTAACGTAAGCAGTATTAAAAGAGCAATAAGCCCTTTGGACACTTTCGGACCGTAAAGTATGGGAATGGTGCGATAATTCTGGGCCATATCACCGGCCATATTTTCCAAATCCTTGATCATTTCACGAGCTAAGATCAAAAGAACCAAAAACAGGGCATGGACAAAGATGACGGTCTCAAAATTCCCGTAGTACACAAATACAACAAAGAAGGGGGCAATGGCCAAAGAGGCAGAAACCAAGTTGCCAATAAATGGAATGCGTTTCAATTTGTGCGAATAGAGCCAAATACCAAAAATATACGCTGAGAAAAAGAAAACGGCGCGAAACGAAATATAGCTTGCTGCTATTACCGCCAAAAAGTTGAGAATAAAATAGGTGGTCAGTTTAAAGCGTTGACTTACCAAGCGATCTAACATACTCTTGGTGGGTTTGTTGATCAAATCCTTTTCAGCATCATAGAAGTTATTGATAATATATCCGCTCGCAATCACTAGTGCGGATGCAGTCACAATCAAAAAAAGATTGATATCCAACACCACCTCCCTTAAGGGTAAGTCGGGAGAAATTATATAAATGGATGCCAAGTACTGGGCCAGCGTGATTACCAGTATATTATAACCGCGAACCACAGAAAACAAACTCAATAGCTTAAAAAGCAAGAGTTTATTT
>NZ_JANQIH010000113.1 GCF_028282265.1 Allomuricauda sp. | reverse complement strand
GGTTAGACCTTGGAACAATGAAGATGACAACACAAGGGATAATCTTAGACAGGCCATGGCGCAAAATCCCTATTTGAATGTATTGGTGCAATCAGGTTATTATGATGGCGCGACCACATATTTCAATGCGAAGTACACCATGTGGCAAATAGACCCTAGCGGCAGAATGAAAGACCGTTTTGAATTTAAAGGTTATCGTTCAGGCCATATGATGTATTTGAGAAGAGAGGACCTTCAAAAATCCAACGAAGACTTAAGAGCATTTATCTTAAGGACCATGGCTAACGGAAAAAGCGCAAAATATTAAACCAAAGTCTTATGAAAACACTGTTTGTAACAACCGTATTTTTCTTAATGAGCATCACTTTTGGAATTTCACAAGAAATCCCATCTAAAGCATGGCAAATAAAAACTGCCTTAATGGCGGTTCCCGACGATTATAAGGATGGTGCCAAAGTGTATGGATATACTGCCGATGGAAGCTTCGCCACCCTTCAAGAGGGAACAAATGACTATATCGCCCTTGCGGACAACCCTAATGATGACAAGTTCTCCACAGCAGCGTATCATCAAGATTTGGAACCTTTTATGGCAAGAGGAAGGGAATTGAAGGCAGAAGGGAAAGAATTCAAGGAAATTTTTGACATCCGGGAGAACGAGGTGAAAGAAGGAAAACTAAAAATGCCCGACAAAGCAACGTTATGTGTTTTTACGGGAACCGTGAACAAGGAAACCAAGGAGATTGAAAATCCTTACGTTCGCTATGTATTCTATATCCCATTTGCTACTGGAGAATCTACAGGATTGCCCACAACGCCTACGCCCCCTGGTCATGCGTGGTTGATGGATCCTGGAACCCATAGGGCCCACATCATGATAACCCCGCCCAAGAATTGAACTATTTTGGAAAAAAAAGTTGTTTTCAACAACCTACATAGGAAAAAGCACTTTGACTTTTTCAATTCAATGAACCACCCGCATTTCAACATTACTGCCAATGTTGATGTCACCTCTTTTGTATCTAAAACCAAACAAAGGAAATTACCGTTGACTTATAGTTTGGTCTATCTTTTGTCAAAAACGGCCAATGACATTAAGGAATTTCGTTGGAGAATTAGGAATGAAGAGGTCATAGAACACAATATGGTACACCCTTCCTTTACCGTTCCCACAGATGAAGCCGATGTTTTTAGTTTTTGTACGGTTGGTTTTCAAAAAGAGCTAAAGGACTTCATCATCGAGGCCGAAAGAGTTCGTTCGCAAATGAAAACGGACCCTTCTATTGAAGATGAGCCGGGAAGGGATGATTTTCTTTTTTTGTCTGCCATCCCATGGATAAGCTTTACTAGCATGCAACATGCCATGAGCTATCATCCGCACGACTCGGTTCCTCGAATTAGCTGGGGAAAGTTTTTTCAGCAAGAAGGGAAAACGATGATGCCCTTGTCTGTTCAAGCCCATCACGCTCTTGTAGATGGAAGACATATGGGAGCTTATTTTCAAAACTTTGAGGAGATGCTCATGGATTTTTGAAAACGTGAAGAAGTCAAAAAAAATTCCTGATTGGTATTCCAATTCTGATTTGGCTCCCCACCCTTTACCCTCAAGGATTTTGGTAAATTAATTCCTTACTTTTAAAGAAACATTTCAATTATTGATGAACAAGGTTTTGATTTTGCTCACTTTTTCCTTTTTCGGTCTGTTTCCAAATAAAAAAGTCGAAGCACAAGACTGGCCCAATCTTTCAAAATATCAACAAGAAAATATAGCCTTGAAACTAACTGAAAATCATGGGAACAGGGTAGTGTTCATGGGAAACTCCATTACGGAGGGCTGGGCAGAGGCAAATCCAGAATTTTTTACGGGAAACCCATATATAAACAGAGGTATTGGTGGACAGACCACACCTCAAATGTTACTTAGGTTTAGGCAGGATGTTATTGATTTAAACCCCAAACTGGTCGTGATTTTAGCAGGAACCAATGATATTGCCGGGAATACTGGACCTATGTCTCTGGAGCAGATTGTCGACAACATTCTTTCTATGGTCCAGTTGTCCAAAGCAAACGATATACAACCCATTTTATGTTCCGTTTTACCTGCTTTTGATTATCCCTGGAGACCTGGTTTGGAGCCAAACATCAAAATCCCAAAATTAAATCAATTGCTAAGGGAAATAGCCAAGAAGGAAGAGGCGCTTTATGTCGATTACTTTTCGGCCATGGCAGATGACCGAAATGGTCTTCCCAAACATTTGGCTGAAGATGGGGTTCATCCTACGAAAAAAGGCTACAAAATCATGGAAGGTCTTATTAAGCCCATACTAAAAAAAGCATTGGCTTCCGAGTCTGGGGAATGACCTTTCCACGCATATAAAGCAATATAAATTTCATACACCGGCAAGTAATGCTGTAAGCTAAGATCCTTTAAATCTTTCCGGAAAAGATATTTTTACCAACTTTGTTCTTTACAACCTAATACGACTTCAATGAAGAGGGCTTTGCTGTTTTTGTTGGTTTCTTTTTTATTTCTAGGGAATGTTCTCTCGCAGTCCCTACAGGAAATCAATGAACTTATGAATGAATTGGAGTTTGGAAAAAACACTCCAATTGAAGAAGTGGATATTTTGAACAAATTGGGATATGCCTATTGGGTTGTTGATTCCCAAAAATCATTGGAATTTGGAGAGAAGGCCCTAAGCCTTGCTTCGGAAGAAAAGTATGATTCCGGAATTGCCATGGCGAAACGTGTTTTAGGAGTGGCATTCTGGACACAAGGCCAACCTAGAAAAGCATTGGAAAATCTTAACGAATCCAGATTGTTGTTCGAGCAGTTGGGTGATAAAGAAGGCGCAGCAAATGCCTTGATGAATTCTGGAATGGTCTATGCCGACATAGAGGAATATCCAAAAGCCATGGATATCTACAATGAGGCCATCGAAAGCTTTTCGCTCCTTGATTTAAGCGGGCGCATTGCCACGACCTTTACAAAAATAGGCACTGTTCTCATAGAGCAGAAAAGGTTGGAGGAAGCCAAAGAATACTTGGCCAATGCCTTAAAAATGCATTCTGAAAATAATTTCGAATACGGACAGGCAGAAGCGCATAACCGATTGGGAAGATTGCATCTTGACTTGGACGAGATGGAACTCGCAAGCTATCATTTGGCAAGGGCAACGGAGATAAGTTCAAAAATAGACGATGACGATGGCCTTTTGAGCAGTAACATTCAAATGGGGAGACTTTACCGGCTTCGAGGACAGTTTACGGAAGCTGATAGGGTATTATCGAAATCGTACCAACAGGCCAATAATAGACAATTACGAAGGTACAAACTCATCGCTCTGCGGGAGTTAAAATTGTTACGGAAAGATGAAGGTCGACTCGAAGAGGCCCTTGAACTGTACAGCCAATTTATCCTTCTAAAGGATTCCATTTTCAACGCAACAAAATCCAAGCAAATTGCAGCTTTGGAATTCGACAACGAACTGGACCAAAAACAAAAGGAAATTGCCCTATTACGGGAAAATGATAAAGTGAAGGACCTGACCAACCTTTTACTGTCTTTGGGATTGATTGCCATAAGTGTTATTGGTTTTTTGATGTTCCGTCATCAGAAATTGAAAAATGATAAAAACAAAGAACTGATGGCCCAACAACAAGAATTGATGATATCCCAAGAAGAGTTGGGCAAAACTGAATTGGAAAATGCTCATTTAAAGGAGAAAGAACTAAAACAGGCACTGGACTTTAAAAACAGGGAACTTACCTCATATACCTTGAACTTTGTTCAAAAGAACCAACTGCTCACCCAACTGGAACAGCAGATTGATGAAATACAAGAAGAAGGAAATGCTTCCAAAAAACTAGCGGAACTTAAACGCACTATTAGGTCCAATACCAATATGGATAAAGACTGGCAAGATTTCAGACGATTTTTTGAGGAGGTACATAGCACCTTTATTTCCCGTTTAAACGACAAACACCCAGAGGTCAGCAGTAGCGACCTTAAAATCGCTGCTTTGGTCCGCCTCAACCTGAACATAAAAGAGTCTGCCAGTATTTTGGGCATCTCTCCTGAAAGTGCAAAAACAGCGCGTTACCGACTTCGAAAGAAGATAGGTTTACAGCCCGAGCAAGAACTTTTGGATTATTTTCTACAGCTAGAAAGAGAAAAATAGAAATTCTTTCATCGATTTGAGTTCGTTTTTTAACTTTTTGTAAATAATTATCTTTCAGATTATTACAAAAAAATGTCTACCTCGTGTTGACCTGTTGTTAACATCCTAATACGGTTTGTCTACCTCAAATCCCTGTCCCTACACATTTGGTATACCCCCTTCCTTTGGTTTGGCTTGAACTCCATTCTAGTTTTGCCCGGCAAAAACGAACAGTCACAATCAAGGCTGCTTGGAAATTTGTAACCAGGTGGCCTTGTTTAATTAATCATTAAAAGTTATGAAAGAAATTCTAACACAGTTACCGTCCCCAATCGAAATGATATTGGACCCAACTACATTTATTGTTTTGGGTATGTATGCTTTTCTAATGCTCTGGGAAGCCATTTTGCCGGCAAGAAAGTTGCCTTACGTGAAGTATTGGAGAATAAAAGGACTCGTTTCCTTTATCATCTTTTTCTACCTCTCCTCTTACCTTCCTTTGATTTGGGATGGCTACTTGGCAAGTTATCAATTGTTTGACCTAAGTGCTCTGGGCACCTTGGGAGGAGCCTTTGTGGGAGTAATGCTCTATGAGTTGGGTGTATATATCTGGCATCGAAGTATGCATAAAAATGATGCGCTCTGGAAAATATTTCATCAGATGCATCACAGTGCAGAAAGATTGGACAGCTACGGTGCATTTTTCTTTAGCCCCATGGACATGATCGGATTCACTTTTTTAGGGAGCCTATGTCTAGTGGTTATAGCTGGTTTTACTCCAGAAGCCACAACCTTGATTATCCTAATCACCACATTCTTTTCAATCTTTCAGCATAGTAACATTAAAACCCCAAGATGGATTGGGTACATTATACAAAGACCGGAAGCACACGCCTTGCATCATGCAAAAGGGATTCATGCCTATAACTATTCCGATATTTCGGTTTTTGACATGCTTTTTGGAACCTTTAAAAATCCAAAGAAGTTTGAACACGAAACTGGGTTCTACAATGGCGGCTCCAGTAAAATATGGGAAATGCTAACCTTTAAAGATATCTCCAAATCCAAAGAATAACTGAAAATACAAAGTGCTATGAAAAAAATACATCATCTGTTGATATATGGTATCATCTGGGCAATTAGCTTGGTTTCTTGCTCAGATGATGATAATGGGGCCGAACCGAATCCTGAGAATCCCGTAAATGAAGAAGTAATGAAGATTCCTGTTGTGGTACATGTAATACACTCAGGTTTTGCAATTGGTGAGGAAAATAACCTATCGGAAGAACGTATCACAAGGCAAATCGAAATCTTAAACGAAGATTTTAGGAGAAAAGAAGGTACGAGAGGGTTTAACACCCATCCCGATAGCGAGGATTCAAAAATAGAGTTTGTTTTAGCAAAGCAAAGACCAGACGGAACCGAATTCAACGGTATCAATAGAATAGATACCACATCTATTAAAGTTGATGTCCTCGGCTACGGACCCAATCATTATGCACAATACGCCTATTGGAATCCTGAGCAATACATAAATATCTGGACTACTCCTCTCCCACGTTCTACAGAATGTTTGGCACTGGGCATAGCCACGGGGCCGGACATCGATTTACCAGGAATTCAGCACCTGGCCATTCCACAGCCCGGTGATGCTGAAGGAATTCTTATAAGTTGGATACATTTCGGAGAATCAGAAATTGAATGTCATGCAAGATATGGAAGAACCCTAACCCATGAAATGGGCCATTACTTAGGTCTGTTACATACATGGGGAGGGTCGAATTGCGAGTTAAATGATTATTGTGATGATACTCCTGCAGTGGACAGGCATGTTTTCGGTAGAATACCTTTCCAAGGATGTGCGGGTGAGCAGGTAATGATTGAAAACTATATGAACTATACCCATGATGACGTAATGAGCATATTCACCAAAGATCAAATCGAGCGTATGCGGTATGTTTTAACCAATCATAAAGGTCGTAATGCCCTGCTATCAAGTCCTGCGCTGAAAAATTAGGTGTCCCAAGGTTCTTTCAGTAACTTGACCGAATGCAAAATGGGTTGGTGAGCATAGTGATGCCTTTCAAAAATACGGAAGAGTTTCTCCCAGAGTGCCTAGATTCCATATTGCATCAAACCTATTCAAATTGGGAAGTGGTTGCCGTGAACGATTCATCCAATGATGGGAGTATGGAAACCATTTCCCAATATGCAGAAAAAGACCTAAGAATCCGGGTTGTCCAAAACAAAGGCAAAGGAATTATTCCTGCATTGCAAACCGCTTATTCGCATTGTACCGGAAACTACATAACCCGCATGGATTCTGATGATGTTATGACACCCCATCGGTTAGCTTGGATGGTAGCAGCGTTGCAAAAAAACGGCCCAGGACATTTGGCCGTTGGTCAGGTGCGCTATTTTTCGGAACGGGGTATCAGTGATGGGTATACCCGATATGAAAAGTGGCTCAACTATCTAACCGAAAGGGGCATCAACTACAACGAAGTTTATAAAGAATGTGTAGTGCCTTCTCCATGCTGGATGGCCTACAGAAAGGATTTCGAAAAATGTGATGGTTTCAATCCCAACAGGTATCCCGAAGACTACGATCTAACCTTTCGGTTCTATGAAAACGGTTTGAAAATCATCCCCTGCCCAGAACTGCTTCACTTATGGCGCGACTACGATCATCGCACTTCCAGAACAAGTGAACACTATGCCCAGAACTATTTTTTGGACATTAAAATGCATTACTTTCTAAAGTTGGATCACGATCATTCACGGGCATTGGTTGTCTGGGGTGCTGGGTTTAAGGGCAAAACCATCGCCAAAAAACTCGTTGAAAAAGAAATTCCCTTCAAGTGGCTCTGTGATAATCCCAATAAGGTCAACAAAAAAATCTATGGACAATCCCTACACCATTACACCTCACTCCCTTCTTTAAAAAATCCACAAAGTATCATTACCGTAGCGAACGAAACTGCTCAAAAAGAGATCAAAACGTATCTTGAAAGCTTGAACCAGAAATCCATGCAAGACTATTTTTTCTTTTGCTAAACCCTACATCGAGTAACATTCAAAAGAAAGTTCGAGTTGCAATGAAATGAAATATGGATGGAAATTACCATAGTCTTAACAGCTTTCATTGAGTATCAAGAATATTTTAATCGATATATTTGAGCAATCTTTTTGGGAATGCAGTTCAAACATCCGGAAATCCTTTGGGCCTTACTATTACTCCTCATCCCGATAATCATCCATTTTTTTCAATTACGACGGTTCCAAAAAACCCATTTTACCAACGTCGCCATGTTACAAAAGGTGACCATGGAATCAAGAAAAAGTAATACCCTTAAAAAATGGTTGTTACTCATAACAAGATGTATCATTATCGCCGCACTGGTCACAGCTTTTGCCCAACCCTTTGCAGCTGAAGAAAGTGCGTTTAAAGCGAAGGAAACCGTTGTTTATATTGATGATTCCTTTAGCATGCAAGCCAAAACCAATGGTTTATCCCTTTGGGATAAATCTGTTCAAGAATTGATCAAGCACTCACGGGAAGAACAGGAATTCAGTCTTTTTACCAATACAGTGACCTTTAAGGACATTAATATAAAGGATATTCAAAACCAACTTCTGGAGCTGCCAAATACTTATAATCAATTTACCTTGGAGGATATACGACTGAAGGCAGAAACCCTGTTCTCCAATAATCCGAATAGTGAAAAGCACTTGATTGTTGTTTCAGATTTCCAGAATACGATGGGATTTTTGGACAATAAAAGTTCATCCAGCTTTGATTTCCATTTGGTACATGTGAGTGCGCCCAACACTTCAAATGTTAGTATCGACTCCATCTTTCTTGCAAAGAATAACACATCCCAACAGCTATTGGAAGTGTATCTCTCAAGTTCGGGAGAAACCAACACCCAGCCGATTTCACTTTATGATGGTGACAAGCTTATTGCCAAATCAGCTGTGACCTTCGAAGATGCATTAAATGCCCAAGTGAATTTTTCAATTCCCGGGGATAAACCGATTGATGGGATATTGCAGATCAGTGATAATGGTGTGCTGTATGACAATCGATTTTTCTTTAACATCAATCAAAGACCCAAACTCAAGGTTTTAGCTGTCTCCGAAGGCGGAGATGAATACTTAAGAAGGCTTTTTACTGATGATGAATTTGAACTTTCGAAATACACTTTAAATCAACTTGATTACGGTCTTTTGGATGGTCAAAATGTTGTTATTCTTGATAATCTGAGCCAAATTCCCACAAGCTTACAACGTGTGTTGGTCACTTTTAAACAAAATGGAGGTACGCTTATCATTGTCCCATCCTCAGAAAGTGATTTAGATTCTTACAACGTTCTGTTGTCGCAGTTTTATGCAACCCGATTTCTTGAACCAGTACAAACGGAAAAAAGAATCAGCAAAATTGCTTTTGACCATCCTCTTTTTGAAGGTGTTTTTGAAAGTAGGGTCGAAAACTTTCAATTTCCGAATACCAAATCATATTTCAGGGTGCAATCAAGAGCTCCCCAAATCATTGCTTTTGAAGGGAATGAACCTTTCCTTTTGGGAAATGATGGTTTCTATGTATTTACATCTTCCTTGGCAAGAGATGTAGGCAATTTTAAAAACTCTCCTCTTATTGTGCCTACTTTTTACAATATGGCTTTGTCGGGCCTTCAGGTTCCCAAATTGTATCAGACCATAGGTTCGACCAATGAAATTGATATTGAGGTCGGACTCGGCAATGACGAGGTACTCAATCTGGAAAACAAAGAGACAAAGTTCATCCCATTACAAAAGTCCTTCCCAAATAAGGTAAGGCTTTCTTTTGCTGAGGAACCAAAAACCGATGGAATCTTTGATGTAAAGATGAACGATAGGTCGCTTTCGAAAATCAGTTTTAACTATCCGCGAAATGAAAGTAATCTAAGCTTCGCCCAAGTAGATACCATACAGGGTTTAACCACAACCGACTCTTTAGCTTCCATGTTCCAATTTCTTGATGAAAGGAGCCAAGTTACCTCTTATTGGAAATGGTTTGTTATTTTAGCGCTGCTTTTAGCTCTTGCGGAAGTAATTATCCAAAAATTTGTTACATGAACATTCTGCTCAAGTCTGCAAAAATTGTTTGCCAAGATGATAAGGCATTGCACTTGAAAAAGAAGGACATTCTCATCAAAAAAGGAATCATTGATTCGATTTCCAGCAATGTTCAGACACCGTCGAACACAAAGGTGGTGCAGTTGGATAATTTACATGTTTCCCTAGGATGGATAGACACTGGGGTAAGCTTTGGAGAACCGGGCTACGAGGAAAGAGAGACCATTGAAAATGGTTTGAAAGTGGCAGCCCTGTCCGGTTTTACCGATATTGTTTTGAATACCAATACCCACCCAGTTCCCGATACGAGCTCAAACATTGTTTTTTTATCGGAAAGAGCCAATGGCAAAGGAACCAACCTACATCC
>NZ_JANQIH010000225.1 GCF_028282265.1 Allomuricauda sp. | reverse complement strand
GTCTTGTGGGTTCGCTTTAGTTTTAAAAATAGGAAGAGATTGACTCCCACGGAAAACGCCAACAATATCCCCAAAATCCATTTCCAGCTAAAAAATCCATTTTTGTTGAATTGGGCCAATTGTCCGTCCGTTACTATTTCAGCTTCAAATTGTTTGGTAAAAAAGGCGTTAGGGTAGGAGGTTTGAAGACGGGTCAACAGATTTTCGTAATATGGGTTTATGCCCACATCTTGAAGGTAGTAGTCGTAGGTTTCATTCCGCTTGTCCGAAAGAAAATCGAAAATGTAGAGTTCAACCAAGGGCTCATCCCACTCCTTGCCTGTTTCTTGGAATTTGGAAAACCACTTTTTTGAATTCAATTTTTGATTGGTCTCACTCCGAAAATCGGTAAAGTCGAATATCATTTCTTCCTTCAGTCCCTCCACTTGTAAAAGTAAATCTGATTTTGGGTTAGTTGAAATAACATCGCAGAGTGCTTGATCCTCAAAAGAAGTGGGAAACTGAACAGTGTCGTTATTACAGGCAATAAAAAGAACCTCGTCGATATTGTTGCATTGTCCTAGAAAATGTGAAGCCTCTGCATCATCAGCACAATTGTCCAAGTGAATTCTATAGATTCTGTTTTCGCCCAATAGGTTGTTGCCCTCAAATTCAAAATGCCCCGTGGAATCCACTATGGTCTTTCTGATAATCTGGTCTAGATATACCCGTGAAGATTTTCGATAATCCTCAACCAGGGAAAGGTAAATCGACTTGCCCGAGTTTTCCTCCCCCACTACGCCCGAAAATTTATATTGTGCATGAGCAGCGCCAACTTTCAGGAAAAGGAAAAGAAGTATTAAATATCTTAAAACGTTTAAGTACATCGCTTAAAAGTAGTGTTTTTGACTGTAACAAAACACGGATTTCTGCTACCAATAAGTATCATCAATCAAATCGAATAAATGAGCTTTTGGAGAGTTTTATTGGCCATTATTTTTCCTCCCTTGTCAGTCATCGGAAAAGGTTGTGGTTCTTTTGTTATTGTGTTACTTTTAACACTCTGTGGATGGGTTCCCGGCATAATAGGGGCTTTAATCATCCTTAATAACACTAACTGAAGACAAATACCATGAAAAAAGCCAATCTTTTGTTTTTGACCCTCTTGGGGGTCCTGACCCTGTCATGCAATTTCACTGAGGAGATATTTTTAGAGGAAGATGGATCTGGAAAACTGTCCATTAATTTTGATGGTTCGGAACTCATGCAGATGGCCGGTGAGGAAATGACCAAGAGCAATGAAAAACCTGTCGATTCCATCATTTCTTTTAAAAAACTTTTAGAGGAGAAAAAGGACAGTATTGCACAATTGTCCCCAGAGGAACAAGAAAATTTAAAACGTTTGGAGCCCTTCAATATGCATATGGTCATGAATCCGGAAGCCAAGGAAATGAAGTTCGATCTCTTTAGTGAGTTTAAAAATGTAAGCGAGGTGAATGATGCCTTCAATGCATTTCAAGGAGCAAGTGCTTTGGGCCCCAATGGTAATCAAGGGCAACAGCCTCCGATTGGTTCGCAAGAACCTGCAACAGAAGTTTCGTATTCATTTAAGGGAAGAAAGTTTTCACGCAAAGCGAAGATTATTGATGAAGAGCTTTTTAAACAGAGTGTTGACAGTCTCCAAGGGGCCGAAATGTTCCTTTCGGGCTCTACGTACACCCTTAAATATCATTTTCCCAAAAGGGTGAAGTCTGCTTCGGCAGAAGAGGCCACATTTAGTGCCGATGGGAAAACCCTGATCTATGAGGTCAGCTTTTTGGACCTTCTTAAGGATCCCTCTATCCTAGATCTAGAAGTGGAATTGGAAAAATAGGGTTTGCCATAGGGTCTTTGTATCTTTGTGGCATGAACAAAAAAGTTCTTTTTGAGGATTTAGGCCATCGAGATTACAAGGAGACTTGGGACTATCAAGAGACTCTTTTCCAAAATATTGTTGATACCAAAATCAAAAACCGAAGAACGGGTAGCGAGGAGGAAACACCCAATCACTTTTTGTTTGTGGAACATCCACATGTCTTTACTTTAGGTAAAAGTGGGGATATGGATAACTTGTTGGTTGACGAGAATTTCCTAGAAGAAAAAGGAGCGACCTTCTATAAAATCAACAGGGGAGGGGATATTACCTATCATGGCCCTGGTCAAATCGTTGGGTATCCTATTTTAGACCTTGACAATTTTTTTACTGACATTCACAAGTATCTGCGCTTTTTGGAGGAAATGGTTATTTTGACCTTGGCCGAATATGGAATTAAAGGAGAGCGGTCAGATGGTGAAACCGGGGTTTGGTTGGATGTAGGTACTCCTTTTGCTCGAAAAATTTGTGCCATGGGAGTAAGGGCCAGCCGATGGGTCACCATGCACGGGTTTGCCTTTAATATAAATGCCGACCTTGGTTATTTCGATTTAATGATTCCCTGCGGAATAAAGGACAAGGCCGTTACTTCCTTGAATGTTGAATTAGGAAAACAACAAGTGAATGTTGAAGAAGTGAAGCAAAAACTACTTCGACATTTTGAGCAGCTATTTGACGCCGAGCTGGTCAAACAGGCAGCGAAAGTGTAGACTTTGCCAAACTCAATTTAAGTTGTAGTCGGTCAATAACATTGAGCCTCGCAGCGTAGTTTTATCTTCAGCATAATCCAGAATTTTGACTACTCCAACGCCTTCGGCCAACCATTGTTTGGTATGTGAAGCCATAGTTGCTCCCATATTCATAATCATGTCATAACTCACAATATGGCACTCAAATTCTTCCCCATTGGGTCCACTTAGTGTTTCTGTTCCTTCAATGATTCGATTTGTCATCTTCATTGAGATTCTCTGGGTCCCAGCTGGAGTTGTCACAGCAAGTTCCATGGAGCTTTCTGGTAGTACGGGCCCCGAAGTTGCCAAATATTCTGCTAGGTCATTGGGCAAATAAATATTGGAGCCTTGAATATCGGCCTCCATATCCGAGTATCGTGCCAGCATGCCTCCGGCCATAGACTTGAAGTCTATCTCCACCCCGTTATCGGTGCAGGTGATGTTATACTTAGAATTGTTAAGTACCATGCCTCTACCTTCCATAGTAAAGGAATATTCGCCAATGTCGCCAACAACCTTGTCCACTTTGTAGGTCATCTTTCCTTGCGCTATACTGTCCGTGTCATACATGGTCAGTGTAACGTGAGAGCCCTCGGTCATGGGATAATACTTACTACATTTTCCTTGGGCATACGTTAGATTTACCGTCAAAGGGAGGATTATGAACAAAAAGGCCGTGATACTTTTCATGACTAGATTTTTATGAATTCAACTCTACGGTTTTGCGCCTTTCCGTCCGCGGAGGAGTTGTCTCCCACAGGTTCTGATTCTCCTTTGCCTTCACTTTCCAATCTACCCGTATCGGCTCCATAAATTGAAACCAGTGCGTTCTTAACGGCTTCTGCACGTTTCTGTGATAGGTTCAAGTTAGCTTCCTCGCTTCCGTCTGCATCGGTATGTCCCACAATTTTTAGTTTTATGGAAGAGTCTTGTTGAAGCACCTGATAAATCTGGCGAATTATCCCCATGGATTGAGGCTGAATGTTCGCGGAGCCTGAATCAAACAGAATTCCGTTAGTGGAAATTTTACCCTCAGCAATCAATTTTCTGCGTAAATCCACTCCACCTTCGGCAATCTTTACATTGGAAATAAAAACCTGTTCCTTACCATCTTTAAAACCATTGACATGAAATTTTAGCGTATTCAAAATAGCACCGTTGGCTACCAGTTGGGGAACATCTATATACTTCACCTCATTTATCCAAAGTCGAAAACGTTGCTTGTTTACAGCTATGGAAACATGGGGTGTGTCAAGAATTTCGTCCCGTAAATCCGCCTTGACCACACTACGTATTTCACGTTTGCCATTTATCCTGTTCTCGACGGTAACACCTATGGCAGCATACTGACAGAAAGGAATTTCGGAGAAGGCATAGTTGGACCCCACGCCAAATTTTTCATCATTACTGAGCATTACCTGAAGTTGGGCCGTGGAAGATGTATTACGATCTATTCCGACTGCGGCAATATCAAATTCAATGGTATATTCTTCCGGTAGTTGCGGTGCGTTGGGGATGTAATAAATGCTATATCCTGATTTAAGCCCAAGCCATTTTTGGGGCGAATCGCCCAAGGTGACTATTTCACCTCCGGCATTGGTGTTCCATTTAGATGGAAAGTCCCCTATAAAATCATTCCCGAAATCATCGAAGAACAGCTGTTTATCACCAGGGACATAATCAAACTTACTATATACCTCTATGGATTTTGGTCCGGTTGTTTCTGGTGTTCCAGTGCTTTCAGTAGAGTTGGGAGTGTTTCCGCCTTGGTTTGAAGAATCGTTGCCCCCTGTTGGGTTTTTTGTGGTATTTGGGGCTTTTCGATTTTCTTCCCCAGTTCCTAAAACACTATCAAGTGCTTGGTCGGTTTTTTTTGAAGATTCTTGTTCAACCCTTCGCTCTACCGTACGTTCTGCTGCTTTTTCAGCCTTTTTTGCCAGTTTTTTGAAGAATTGGGCGTTTCCGGTGAAACAAAAGGCAAGTGTAAATAGTGAAGCAATGGCTAACTTAATGGAGGTTTTCATTTTTATAGTGTTATAGTTGTATCCCAATGGTAAGTAAATCAGCTTTTAAGGTACAAAAAACACCCCTTTTTATTCAGCAAAATGTGTGTTTGGCGAAAAGTAATGTGTGTACTGCAAAAAGCAGCATTAGTTCATTTTGTAAACGATAAGTGAGTTTTCTTGGTCTTTTGCCACAAGCTCAAGTTTTCGGTCGTTGTCCATATCGATTAAATCCATCATCGAATTTCCATAAACTGGGAAATTTGGAATGGATTTAGCCTGACTGTCAAACAGATAGATTTTTTGATTTTGGATATCTGTGACGCTAACATAGATTTTATCGTAGATATAAAAAATCTGTGGGGCGGTATAAACTCCCAAATCCAATTCAACCTTTTTTCCTTTTATGCTTAGGATATTGTCATCCATGAAAACCAAGGTCTTACTTGTGGCGAACATTCCATGGTCCTGGCCCAAATTGAAATTCGTTGAGGTGATGTTGCCCTTGGTATCTACCTGAACTAGTTGACCATTTTTATTAGTAGTGGAGAACTTGTTCTTGTATAGGAAAACCTCATTCTCAGAAAAGTTGATTTTTTGGTCCAGCTTTATTCTTTCCCTCCCTACACGATGCAATATTTTTAATTCGTTGTTTGCAAGTTTAAAAGTGAGATAATCCTTGTTGGAAATTCTAAAATGTTTTGGCTCATTCAAGATGTCACTTTCGGCCTCTTTAAAAGTGAAACCATCAACAATTTCTGCCTTATTGTTGTACATGAACACGTTTTTGCCTTGGGTTACTACAAAGCGATAATCCCTATTCCCTTCATAATCAAATACGGCCAAAGGGTTTAAATTGCCCCCTTCAAATTTTTTATTGAATGGAAGGACTACATCCCCATTGCGATCAATAATAAAAAACTGGTTGTTGGTACAAAATGCCAGTTGCAATCTGCCGTTTTTGTAAATATCGACCTGTTGTATTTTTCCTTGAACCTTTCCTTCCAACTGTTTTTTCCAAAGCACTTTTCCTTCTGAGGAAATAAGGTAAAGATTGTTGTCGACATCTTGCACAACGACTTCTTGTCTTTTGGTGCGGTGGTTTTTGACGAACTGGGGGTCAATGGCCAAATCGGAATCCAACTCCAGGGTAAATAAAGGGCTTACGGAGTTGTTTTTGGATGGGGCATCTGTTTTCGAAATCAAATAATTAGCATGCGCAAAGCCTTCATCTGCCACAAATTGGGTGGCGAAAGTATATCCCTTTAAATCTGTTTTTTCGAAACCTTGGATGAAAGGAATGTGGTTTTCCTCTTTTCTTATTATTTCCAACCCTTCTTTATCGGCAATGAAAAGAATGTTTGACTCATTGGCAAACGTTGAGCTCGAAGTTTTGTGCAATTGTGAGTTGATAAATGTGGAACCACCCTTGTAGGAGCTTAATAAGGTCTGTATGGGTTCTTTTGTTTCTGAAAAAATAAAGGCATTTTCTAGATTGGCACAAAATCGCGCCTTAAAATTCTGCACCAAGGGTGTAAAAGCTTTCTCAACGAAGTCAATTTCACCCAACTGTGCAACATCAGTTCCTTGATAAGTGAAGGTAGACTGGGTATTCGAGCGTATATATTCGTTTAGGCTCTCTGAACCATAGGAGTTTAATATGACCAATTTTTGGTTTTTCAAGTAAACAACACCAACTTCCTCAATAGTGTTGAAAAGAGTATCCTGTGCACTTATTCTATCCAGATAGGAGTTTTGGTTTTGGGCAAAAGTTGAATAGTCATCAAACGTAAATGAAACAATAGCTTTTGAATTCAAAGGAGCGTAGTCTGGAGTGTGATGGGGAAGGGGCTTCAGCCGATCAAAAAGATTGATGAAATGGTATGTCGAATCGGAAACCATGGTCAAACCACTGAAATTGGCCATATTTTGATTTGCCGTAAAATCCAAACCTACCCAACTGGCGAAAGTATTTATTTTGTCCAGATCGTTCTCACCAGCCTGAAAAAGAGAATTACCGTTTTTGAGATTCAGAAAAAAACTTGCTGACTTTTCTTTTGAAGCAGAATCGTAGAGCTTTTCAAGTGTTTTGTTCACTGAAAAATCATTTTCTGAACGTGTTAGATTTTCCAACAGCATTTGAGATGAACTAAACAGGGTATGGTCTTTTTTTTGGATTTGAAAAACCACATTTTCCCCAAAGCTGTATTTGGTGAAGGTCTTGTTTTGATAGGTAAGTGTTTCAACAACTTTTTCAGGAGCTTTTTCAATATCTATTAAATCGGAAGCATTGGGGACTACCCAAATAAAATCCAAACTTTCTTTTCCTGTTTCGTAAATGCCGAGCAA
>NZ_JANQIH010000209.1 GCF_028282265.1 Allomuricauda sp. | reverse complement strand
AAGTGACCATTGAAAACGCTACGGAATCCGACCGAATCTTCTCCATGTTGATGGGTGATGAGGTCCCTCCGCGAAGGGAATTCATAGAGAAAAATGCCGTTTATGCGAACATAGATGCATAAATAACCATTATTTCACAACAAAAACTCGCCCGGACAAGGCGAGTTTTTTAGTTTTAAGAAAATTTTTACAGATGAAAAGAATTTTTCTTTTAGCAGCCTTGTCTGTTTGCACCTTGGGACAAGCCCAAGACTTAAACGACCTTTTCGTTGCCGGTGTCAACGATGCAGAACGTTTTGCCAATGCGTATCTAGACCCTGTGGCAGAAGCAGGATTGTTTAGTATTGCCAATGGATGGTACAATTCTGGTGAATCCAAACCTTTGGGAGGTTTTGAAATTTCCATCGTAGGAAACATTACCGGTTTTAAAAACAAGGATGATAAAAAATCTTTCATCCTCGACCCGGCGGATTACGAAAACTTGGATTTTGTAGATAATCCAGGGGTGGCCCGACCCGTTTCAACCGCGTTGGGTAATATTGAAGGTGTTATTGTTTTTGTGGAGGATGACACAGGACTTTTTAGGGAAGAATTCGAATTGCCAGCCGGATTGGAGGCTGAAGACTTCAATTTTATACCATCCGGATATATCCAGGCCAGCGTTGGCTTGATTAAAGGATTGGAGGTTAAAGCTAGGTTCTTGCCAAAAATAAAATTTGATGACGAAGCTGAAATAGGTCTTTTTGGTGCCGGAATTCAATATGAGTTTACCAAATTACTTCCAGCCGATAAAATTTGGCCAGTGGCCCTATCTGCTGTAATTGGTTACACGAATTTAAGCGGGGAATATGATTTTACCGACTCGGGTGTAATTGACGGTAGCGATCAGCGTTTGGATGCTTCTTTCAACACTTGGAATATCAGTGCCGTTGTATCCACCAAACTTCCTGTAATCAATTTCTATGGTGGACTTGGTTTCATTACAGGAAGTTCTGATATTGACCTCTTGGGAACTTATGAAGCGAATAGCCCCTTTTTAACGCAGACTGTGGTAGACCCGTTTACAGTGGCAACAGATGCCAGTGGAGTTGCTGCTAATTTGGGAACCAAATTGAAATTAGGATTTTTCCGTTTGAATGCTGAATATAATATAGCCGAGTTCAGCACCTTCACTTTTGGTGTTAGCTTCGGATTTAGATAATCGACCAAATATATAAAGCCAAGAAAGCCCGACCATTGGTCGGGCTTTCTATTTTCATAAGTGTAATTTTCGCTTATTCTCTGGTAGCGAAAACATCTCCGTTCTGGAGGTCCAAAGTCTCAGGAGAATTGGCTTCCTCCAAACTTACGTTTACAGTTTCAATGTTGGTACCCGAGTAGACAATGGTATATCTTCCATTTTCCTCTGACCACTTGAAGTCCGTGTAAAAGACCAAGTTTGAGCCAGAATAACTCTGATACCTTCCTAAATAAACATCATTGAAAATCCACTCTTCTTTGGTAATACCCTCTGATTTATCTTCTACCGAAGGAGTACGGTTGCGAACCCAGGTACCTAAGATGGGGTCATTGTTTTCTGGAATATCCGTACAGTTACTTACCGCAATTATGGATACAATGGCGAGGAAGGATAGCATCTTCTTCATAGGTCAAGCGCATTATGTGATTTGGGACTAAGAGAACGTAAAAGCAGGGCTATCTATTGTGGGAATGTTAGGGTATCGGTCTGCTTAAGGTCAATTTCTCGTTGAACTGCACAATTTCTTAACATAAGTAAGATTTTACAGTAGCAATTTTAAGAATTGGAATAAGGGGAGGAAAGAGGATAATTGTCAGTTTTTTTCTGCCCTAAATGCCGTATTTTTGAGCCGTTAAAATTTAAACCAAAAATCATGAAAGTTACCGTAGTTGGAGCAGGCGCAGTAGGAGCAAGCTGTGCTGAATATATCGCAATGAAAAACTTTGCTTCGGAAGTAGTTTTATTGGACATTAAAGAAGGGTATGCCGAAGGAAAAGCAATGGATTTGATGCAAACCGCTTCTTTGAATGGGTTTGATACCAAAATCACGGGTACCACTGGTGATTATTCAAAGACCGCCAATAGCGATATCACGGTAATTACATCTGGAATTCCGAGAAAACCAGGAATGACCAGGGAAGAGCTAATAGGGATAAATGCCGGTATCGTGAAGTCTGTGGCCAGCAGCTTAATTGAGCACTCTCCAAATACGATAATGATTGTTGTTAGCAATCCAATGGATACGATGACCTATTTAGTTCACAAAACAACAAATCTTCCCAAAAATAGAATTATTGGAATGGGCGGTGCTTTGGACAGTGCCCGATTCAAGTATCGCCTGGCTGAAGCTTTGGAAGCCCCAATCTCTGATATTGATGGAATGGTATTAGGAGGGCATAGCGACAAAGGCATGGTTCCATTGATTGGTCATGCCACTAGAAATAGTGTAAAAGTATCAGAATTCCTTTCTGAAGACAGAATGCAGCAAGTAGTGGAGGACACCAAAGTGGGAGGCGCCACTTTGACCAAATTGCTGGGCACAAGTGCTTGGTATGCTCCTGGCGCAGCGGTTTCTGGATTGGTTCATGCCATAGCCTGTGACCTTAATAAAATGTTTCCCTGCTCCACTTATTTGGAAGGCGAATACGACTTAAACGATATCTGTATTGGCGTACCTGTTCTTTTGGGGAAAAATGGTATCGAAAAAATTGTTGAAATCGAGCTAAGTGATGCTGAAAAGGCCAAAATGCAAGAAAGCGCCGAAGGAGTGTCCAAAACAAATGCATTGCTTCAAGTATAAAGAAAACCAAACTTGATCAAGTTGCCATTTCGAAACAGGAGGGATAGAATTTCTACTTCCCGATTGCGCCGAAATGGCAATTTTTTTTAACAGTGTGCACGGTTGATAAGCTTGCAATTCCCTTAAATTCTATTGGCAAATCTTAAGGGAAATGATATATTTGCACGCTGTTTAAGAAAACTTCTAAAATTTTAATAATCAATGCAAAATAAAGGACTTATAAGGCTTTTCGCGATCCTTTTTGGGGTTGTCAGTATTTATCAGCTCTCCTTTACGTTTATCACCAGTAAACTCGAGAAGGATGCTGAGAAATATGCTGTCAACCAAATTTCGGAAGCTGAGGAAGATTATGTGGCAAAGCGTGAGGCTTTAGAAGCATCGTATTTGGATTCAATTGGCCCTGCCTCTGTTTTTGGGTTTACCAGCTACGAAGATGCAAAGACCAAGGAATTGAACAAGGGTCTTGACTTAAAGGGTGGTATCAATGTGACACTACAAATTTCCGTTAAGGATATCTTGAAGGGATTGGCCAACAATACGAAAAATCCGATTTTCAACAAGGCCATTGCTGATGCCGACAATGCTTCTAAAAGTAGTGATAACACCTATTTAGAGCTCTTTTTTGATGCTTTCGATAATATTAAAGGGGATACAAAATTAGCCTCGCCTGATATTTTTGCCAATAAGGGATTGAGCGATGAAATCAATTTTCAAATGACCGATGACGAGGTAAAACCTATCATCCGAAGAAAAATTGATGAGTCCATTGTTTCTGCATTTGAGGTATTGCGGGAACGTATCGATGGTTTTGGAGTAACCCAACCCAATATTCAGCGTGAGGGGAATTCGGGACGTATTTTGGTAGAACTACCCGGAGCCCGTGACATTGCCAGAGCGCAGGAACTACTTTCAAGCACAGCCCAGCTGGAATTTTGGGAAACTTACCCGCAGAGCAACCAAAGCTTAGGTGCATTTTTCGTAAATGCCAATGAAAGACTTAAGGTAATCTTGGAGCCTCAAGAAGAAGAGGAGGAAGTGGTAAAGCCCGAATCTGAAATCGATTCCTTATTATCTGATGTAGCGCAAGACTCTCTTGATTTAGCTCCTGAGGTGAATCCGTTGTTGAGCAAACTGATTCCAGCTAATCCCGGTAGTCATGCCATTGCAAGAGCTTTAGTTTCTGATACGGCCGAAATTGGAGGATATCTTCGTATGTCTGAAATTAGAAGATTGATTCCCAATGATGTTCAATTCGCCAAATTTCTTTGGGAAAGACCTGCAAAAGACGTTGAAGTTGTTGAATTATACGCCTTAAAGTCCAACAGGGATGGAGTGCCGAGGATCAGTGGTGATGTGGTCTCTGATGCCCAGGATACTTTTGATCAATTCAATAAGCCTGCCGTGAGCATGACCATGAACACCAGAGGTGCAAAGGAATGGGAAAAATTAACAGGTGATGCTTACACAAACCAAACCGGTATTGCCATTGTACTTGATAATAAGGTTTACACCGCGCCAGGAGTCTCTTCTGGACCCATTTCTGGAGGTCGTTCGGAAATCACAGGTACCTTCACCGTAAATGAAACCAAAGATATTGCCAACGTTCTTCGCGCAGGTAAGTTGCCAGCATCGGCAGAAATTATCCAATCTGAGGTAGTTGGTCCTTCCTTGGGACAAGAGGCTATCGATAGCGGATTTATGTCGTTTATGATAGCCATGGCTTTCGTATTGCTATGGATGATATTCTATTATGGTAAAGCGGGTATCTTTGCCGACATTGCTTTGATTTTCAATATTGTATTGATTTTTGGAGTATTGACCAGCCTCGGAGCAGTGCTGACGTTGCCGGGTATCGCGGGTATCGTACTGACCATTGGTATGTCGGTGGATGCCAACGTACTTATTTTTGAAAGAATCAAGGAAGAGCTGGCTCGAGGAAAAGGAAAAGCACAAGCCGTAGCTGATGGATTTAGTAATGCACTTTCTTCCATTTTGGATGCCAACATCACAACAGGTCTTACTGCTATAATTCTTTTCATTTTCGGTTCTGGACCAATCAAAGGTTTTGCGACGACCCTATTAATCGGTATTGTTACATCATTATTTACAGCCATTTTCATTACTAGGTTAATGGTGGATACCTATATCGCCAAAAAAGGAAGAAGTTTGGAGTTTTCGACCCCAATCACGAAAAACCTTTTCAAGAATATGGGTATCAATTTCTTAGGTAAAAGAAAAATCGCCTATGTGGTATCTGCTATCTTGGTTGGTGTTGGAGCATTCTCGTTGTTCACGACGGGCTTACAACAGGGAGTAGATTTTGTAGGAGGTCGTTCCTATCAAATTCGTTTCGAACGAGCCGTAAATCCTTCTGAAATTGCATCTGAACTGAATACGGTTTTTGGAAGTGGCACCAATGTTAAAACCTTTGGTGAGGCGAATCAGATAAAAGTGACCACACCTTACAAAGTAGATGTTGAGGGAATAGAAGTTGATGCTGAAATTCAAAACAAACTTTACACATCACTTCAAAAATACCTTCCCGATGGAACTTCTTTTGAAGATTTTACGGTTGGTGCGTCTGAAAAATCTCTAGGTATTCTGCAATCGGTTAAAGTTGGACCCACCATTGCGGACGACATCAAGAAAAATGCATTCTTGGCCATTTTAGGTTCTTTGGCGGTTGTATTCCTTTACATTTTACTTCGATTTAGAAGATGGCAGTTCTCTTTGGGCGCTGTGATTGCAGTTTTCCATGATGTGATGATTGTTTTGGGGATTTTCTCCCTAACCGGAAAAATCATGCCGTTCAATATGGAAATTGACCAAGCATTTATTGCGGCAATTTTGACCGTTATTGGATACTCTTTGAACGATACCGTGGTTGTATTTGACCGTATTCGTGAGATTGTGAATTTGAAGGGATGGAAAAATGGGGAAAACGTTAACCTGGCGTTGAACAGTACCCTAAGCCGTACTTTGAATACTTCTTTGACCACCTTGATCGTGCTTTTGGCCATTTTTGTTTTTGGTGGGGAAAGTTTAAGAGGGTTTATGTTCGCAATGATTGTTGGGGTATTGGTAGGTACCTATTCATCGGTATTTATTGCAACTCCAATTATGTTTGATGCACTTAGGAAGAAAATAGGTTCTTTGGCTACAGCAGCTTAGAATACTTGAATTAATAGTATTAAAAAGCCACTCAAAAGAGTGGCTTTTTTTTATTTAGGTGGTAAAGACGTCACATGCTCAAAACCCTTTTGAAGATAGTAACCCAAAGCTTTCGAATTACCTAAAAGCTCATCAGGGATAAGCACGTATTCCCGCATTTTCGCCCCATAGGACAGAAATGGTTGGGCACCATAGGCATCTTCGAACTCTGCGGTTGCTTCTTTGGAAAGCCGTATGCCCAATTCTCCATCTTTGTTGATCTGCGAAAACATATAACCATTGGCCGAGGTATAGGGATTGTTTTTTCCCTTTCGTTCGAAGTTAGGATTTGAAGCAATAACCTCTTCGTAGACTTTTATGACTTCCTCACGGTTCATCAGTACTCTTGTTTCACCATTTTTACCTCTACCTTTTGGGCCACATCACGAATCACATCCAACAAATAGTCGATGGTTTTTTTGGATTTCCTATGATTGATTAAACAGGCTCTTATTGCATAATCTCCCTTAAGTTTGGTGCCCATAATAAATACCCGGCCATCTTTTTCCAGTTCTGGCATCAAACGGTGGTTAAACTCAACGATTTCACTTTTGTCGGTCATCTTTCCAACATATCGAAAACAGGAAACTGCCAATTTTGAATCGGCGACAAGCTCAAAATCCTCAGCGGATTCAACTTGTTCATTGAGATATATAGTAAGGTCAATATCCTTTTGAATCATATCCCTTAATCGCTTCATTCCAAATGCCTTTATGCTTAACCAAACCTTAAAGGCTTTGGCATTTCGGGAAAGTTGAAAATAATGCTCATTATATTCGAGACGACCGCCATCATTGGCCAGTTCGGTATCTAAATAGGCTGCTTTTTTATAATAGGTTTTTCTAAGATGATCCCAGCTACGAACCAAGGTACATCCGCCTTCAAAAGGTTGATATAACCATTTATGGAAGTCAAGCGCTATGGAATCAGCTCGTTCCATTCCCTTGTACTCAGGCCTTAAGTCATCGAGTAAAGCGGCCAACGCTCCATATGCACCATCCACATGGTACCACATACCGTATTTCTTAGCCAAGTCGGCCAAGGCCTCTAGATCATCAATGGCACCTGTGTTGACGGTACCGGCATTACCAACAATGCAAAAAGGTCTAAGGCCCTCGGAAATGTCCTTTTCTATTTGACTTACCAAGGATTTTAAATCGATTTGGAAAGCATCATTGGTCCTTATTTTTCTCAGATTGTTGCTTCCCAATCCCAGAAGTTCGACGCTTTTGTCCATACAACTATGAACTTCGTCCGATGCGTATACTACAAAAGGTTTTTGACCAAAAAGTCCAGTTTTTCGTATTTCCTCTTTTTCGAAGAAAAGGTTACGCGCTACCGTCAACCCAGTTAGATTTGCGGCAGAGCCCCCACTAACCAAAACACCACCGGATTCTTCAGGGAATCCCATCATTTGGGCTGTCCATTTTATGACACGCTTTTCTATTTCATTCATGGCAGGCGCCAAATGCCACTTGGTTTGATTCTGATTTATAGTAGTCGCCAGCTTTTCAGCGATAATTGACATTTGATTTCCTCCTGACATAACATACGCGTACATATGGGGACCCAAATTGCCAGTGGCCGTATTGAGCACTTTTTTCTCCACTTCGTCCAAAAGCTCTGAAGCATCCGTTCCGTTTTCAGGTAAGTCCTCATCAAACCACTGTTCTACTTCGGTTTGCGGGAAATCATGGTATCCCTTCTGGTTGTCAATGTTCTCAAATTGCTTTAAGATTAGCTTACTGCTTTGGTCCAAAAGCTGTTTGAATTCACCATTCGAAAAATCAAGAGTTTCTTCGTTCATAATAACCACATCAAATGAGATTTAAAGATACGGGTAATTACACTTTGAAACTATCAAAGGTTATGGACCTTTCTAAGTATTATTTTTGATTTTGGCAAAGACCTCCAGCCAAGAAATCAACTGGCTGAAGAGTGTAAAGTGCTGTATAACCCTAGACTGCCCATTAAAACCCCATTTATCCCTTTCTTTAGGATGATTGAGCATGTAAACCAGAGCTTTTGACAGACTTTCGATATCCGTCGGGTCGGTATTAATTTTTCCAGTTTTGTTATGCTCCACCTGAAACTTAAGTCCTGCAGCGCCGGAAACCAAAACAGGTTTTCTTTTCCACATGGCTTCAGTGGCGGTAAGTCCAAATCCTTCTTGAATGGAGTTTTGTACTATGATGCTTGATGATCTTTGTAGCGCATTGACAATTAGAGCATTCTCTTTAGGATTGTCCAAGGGAAGTAAAAGAATGGCAATGTCGTTTTGTAGACCAGAGTCTATGGCTTGGTATTGCTCGGTGAGTTCCTTTAAAACCAATTGGCCCTCGGGGTCATCGGAAACGAAGGCCGGGTCGGGTCCTCCTAAAATCAAAAGGGTCATATCGATGCGCTTGTACTCCAAACTATCGGGATCTCCATACTTTAGATTATCCTCTTTCATCTTAATAAAAGCCTGCATCAACTCCTTGAAGCCCTTAAGACGGTCCCATCTTGATATTTCGGTAACAATAGGGCGATAAAGAAAATTTAAGTCTTCCTGGGCATTTACATTCCCGAAAGAACCATCGGGCAGAATTCTTCGAACCAGATGATTGTACCTGTGATAAAGAATGGCTTTGTGTTCATCCAAAATGCCCGACTGATATAAAATCCCAATGTTTTTATGTAGCTGGAGTGCTCTGTTCTTGTGACTCAGAGGGTCAATGGCAGGAGGAATTATGGTGGTGTTTTGTTTCAATTGTTTTGGCACATATGAGGGGAGGCTAAAAATAAAATGGTCGTAATCTTTGGTATACGGACTAAGGAAATTCCATACGCCTTCTGTTACTTCCGTATCTTCCTCCAACCCAATATGGCATCTCCAGATTATCGGGACTTTTACTTCCTTTTTAATCATCGCTGCCAAAGGCATCGGTTGGGGGTCATGAACAACGACGATATCCCCCTCTTTTATTAGCTCCAAGGCCTTGGGTAGGTTTTGACGGTTCACCAATTCGTAAACCTCTCTGTCTTCTTCAGTAAATATACCATTACCACTGCCATGAATTGCGTTATGGATACGCTTCGTTAAATCGAAAAAGGCTTCTTCCTTGGCCTCGATAACCAACCATTCAATTGAAGCATTAAGTTCTCTCAGTATCCGCATTTGACTGGGGAGCATTTCTGCCACACCACCACCTATCGCTGTGGAATTGATCATCCAAATTGTACTGCCTTCAATGGTTTTTAAAGGATCTTTTGATTGTTCCAAAAAATCCAAAACAGCGGAATATAGGGAACCATAAGCCTTGTAGTCACCAATTTTGGCACCAGCTTTAACATTGATTTTTTGCATGCTTTAACGTTTGACTGTTGGTTTTTTCTGAAGATAGGAAAAACCTTGCGAATAGTGGGTGCAAAGACAGTTTATTAAGGTTTCTTAACGATTCCAGATGAACCATTTTCTGAAGGAACAAGCTCCAAAACCAACATGGGATTGAGATTTTTTTCGGTACGATGGGACACAAAAACGATTGTGGTATCGCTCTCTTCGGAAATCTTGTTTACCAAAGCAACGAAATTAGTGGCATTGAAATCATCCAATCCTGAGGTGGGTTCATCCAAGATGAGTAGAGGAGGGTGCTTTATCATGGCTCGAGCTGTCATGATCAATCGTTTTTCACCTGCACTCAATGTTTTGAATAACGTATCGCTCTTCTCTTCCAGTTCAAGTAATTGCAACCATTGTTCGGCCAATCTAACTTCTGCATCCGAAGGTTCGTTATATAGACCTACCGAATCGTACAACCCCGATAAAATCATGTTCAAAGCTGAGTGATACCCCCTAAACTGATCTACCATGCTTGGCGTGAAGTATCCAATCTGTTCCTTAACGTCCCAAACACTTTCTCCGCTTCCCTTTCTTTGGCCAAATAACGTCAAATGTTGACCATACCCTTTGTGGTTGTCGCCTGTTATCATAGTAAGCAGTGTAGTTTTTCCACTCCCATTCGGCCCAATGAGTTGCCAGTACTCTTTTCTTCGGATGGTCCAATCGATATTGTTCAAAATGGGTCGCCCGTTGTAGCTTACCGATATGTTTTTGAACCTAACCAGTTCTTCGCCAAGAAACCTCTTGCCTTGTGGGGCTTTGGGAATACTATTTGCGTAAATACTTTTACTCCTAGGAAGGGAATTCCAAAAAGCTTGGTCATTGGCAAAACTTTTTAAAACCCCATCCATAAAGGTAAAATGATGTTTGAAATTTGGAAGAATATCAGCAGTACGACCAGAAATTTGGACTAGGGTGATGGATTTTGAAAGCTCTATAAACCTATCTTTCAAATTTTGTTGGGAAATTGCATCCAGATTATCAAACGGGTTGACCACAATCAAAAAATCGGGTTTTTGAGATAAAAGATGTTTTAGTAAAGTCTTTTTACGTTCCCCGCTGCTCATGGAACGGAGTGTTTGCTTTACTTTTTGGGTCAGGAGTGTTTTTTCGTGTTGTTCTTCTTCCCAGATGTAGCGGTCAATCTCAGCATTGGAAAAAAGAAGCCCTTTTTTGGTTTTCAAATCCTCGAAATGCTCGACTCGTCCTTTTAGAATATTCTGAGCCAGTTCCTCAACTTTAGTTTGATTATCAACGAGTATTATGCTGTTGTCTGGCATGGATGGAAAAATGGACTTTGTACTATGGATTCCTTAAAGTTAGGATTATCCCTGGTTTACCCTAAAAATATCAACGGGATTATCCCTGTAGGTAGTGGTTTTGTCAAGGTGCATTCCATTTTTTAAGGCCACTTTTTTGGAAGGTACATTATGCACATGGATAATGGAAATAAGCGATTTTACAAGACCGTTTTCAAAGGCATAAGTTTTGCATTTTTGAGCTGCCTCAAAGGCGAAACCTTGTCGCCAAAACCTGGGAAGAACCGAATATCCAATTTCAAGTTCTTCAAGGCCATCCACTTCCTGCACCAAAAGTCCGCAGAGTCCGACCAGTTCGTCACTTTCTTTATGCATCAACGCATTCATACCTCCGAGGTCATTTTGATATCGTTCAAATATGCGATCAAACTGTTGTTGGCATGCTTCTTTGGGATTGGCTGGAAGTCCTTCCCAATATTGGGTTGATAGGGGGTTTAGATAAAAAGGAAACCAAGCGTCAAAATCTTCGGGCACTACCCTGCGGAAATTGAGTCGCTTCGTGTTTTCACCTTCCAACAGATATTTTACCATCAATTTCGGGTGAAGTCGATTTTATCACCTGTAGCGATTCCCCACTTATCTGATAGCCCGGCGTTGATTTCCAAAACATACTTTGCAGGAAATTGGGAGGGTAGACCGGTTTCATCTAAAGGGGAAGCATTCTTTTGGAAGCTGACGATTTCCAACTTCTCGTTGATATAGATAATATCCAAAGGGATTTCAGTGTTTTTCATATAGAATGACCTCATCTCATTATCCGAAAAAATAAACAGCATTCCCTGATTATCATCCATAGAATCACGGTACATGAGTCCAGTTTGAGTTTCATAGTCCGTTTCTGCAATTTCGATATCAAGTTTGACAAGCGTGGAATCGGTTTGTGGCCTTGAAATGGTCAACTCACCTTCCTTACTAAAATGGATAGCCTCGGTCTTGATTTCCTTTTTTGTTTCATCCTTGCAGGAAACGGTAGAAATCAGCACAAAACCCAGTATCATAACAATCGCAAATCTCATAGGCTATTTTTGTGCGGCGTCGGAACTCTTGCTAGGTCTAAACATAAAATAAAGGCCAACCCCTATCATAGGAATGCTCAACCATTGACCTGTGGACAATAAGCCCAGTGATTCTTCAAAACCACCTTGACTTTTCTTAAAGAATTCAATGAAGAATCTAGTGGTCCATAACAGTACCATGAACAATCCGAAAAGATACCCTGCCTTTTGTCCCTTATCTGTTTTCCAATACAACAAGTATAAAATCACGAAAATGAACAGGTAACAAATGGCCTCGTACAATTGCGCAGGATGTCGATACGGAATACTTTCAAGAACACTTGAAAATTCAGGTTTCGTCTCGATGGCCTTATATGCAGCACTTGCTGTTTTTTCTTTGGTAATGGACATGGCCCTGTAGGCGGGCATATCATCTGAATCGCGAATAAAACGGGTTGCTAGCGCGAACGACTTTTCCACTACTTTTCCATTGATTTCAGAATTGAAAAAATTACCAAGTCGTACAAAACCGGCGCCAATAGAGGACACTACAGCCATTCGGTCCAACAGCCAGAGAATCTTAATGTCTTTCCATTTTCTGCAATACAGCCAAACGCCAATGATGGCAGCAATGGTCGCACCATGGCTGGCCAAGCCTGTGAAACCGGTAAATTCATAGCCGTTGATAATTCCAAAAAGGGATTCGTTGGCACTTTCACGAATCGGTAGGAGAATTTCAACCAAATGATCTTTATAGTAATCCCAGTCATAAAAAAATACATGTCCCAATCTGGCACCCAACATTATGGAAACTACACCATATATGAACAGGGAGTCCAGTTTTTCCATTGACTTGTTTTCATTCTTGAAAATCCTTTTCATCAAGAACCATCCTACCACAAATGCAGCTATCCATAGTAGATTGTAATACTTGATTTGGATAAACCCTAGTTTAAGAAGTGTGTCATCGGGGTTCCAGTTAAAGCCTAGGAAGTACATGTAAAAAATTTTGGGCTAATATACTTATTAGATGTTAGATCACTTTCAAATTAAGTAGGTGATTTTGGAAATTTCCAGTGCGTGTCATGGAACAGGGTCATAACCCTTGCCTCCCCATGGATGGCAACTAAAAATACGTTTTAGGGAAAGCCATCCTCCCTTAAAGAGGCCATGCTTTTTTAAAGCTTCCAAAGTATAGGCCGAACACGTTGGGGTATACCGACATGTTGCCGGTGTGTAAGGGGAAATCAGCAGTTGGTACAATCGAACCAAAGCTACAAAAGGGGCGATAAGTACCTGCTTGAATGTCATGATTCCCAGTTGAGCATACTATTTTATGGTATAGCTAGTTCCTTCTTTGCTATCTTTCAGTTGAATTCCCAACGCGATGAGTTCATCCCGTATTTTGTCTGATGTGTTGAAATCCTTATTGGCCCGTGCCTGATTTCTTAATTCCACAAGAAGGTCCAGCACTCCGGACAAGGTCTGCGAGTCGTCCTTGGCCTTGGTTTGATGCTCGACTCCCAATACGTCATGTATAAAGGCTTTCATTGTTGACGCAAGCATCATTTTATCCGTTTCACTTATCTCTTCCTTGTCTTCCCTGATAAGGTTGATGTGTTTCACGGCATCGAACAAATGGGAAATCAGAATAGGGGTATTGAAATCATCACCCATGGCATCATAGCATTTTTGGCGCCATTCTTCCACGTCAAAATCCGATTTTGAACCTTCCTTTAGTTTATCAACGGTATCCAAAGCCTCCATTAATCGTTGATATCCCTTTTCAGAAGCTTGGAGAGCTTCATCACTTAAATCAAGAATGCTTGTATAATGTGCCTGCATCATAAAGAATCGAACCACGGCAGGAGGGTAGGGCTTGCTTAAAATGTCATTCTCCCCACTAAATATCTCATTGGGATAAATATTATTACCCGTGGATTTGGACATTTTTTTTCCGTTCAGCGTCAACATGTTGGCGTGCAACCAATATTTTACAGGAGATTGCCCATTACTGGCCTCGGCTTGGGCTATTTCACATTCGTGATGCGGAAATTTGAGGTCCATTCCCCCTCCATGAATATCAAAAGTATCGCCCAAATACTTGGTGCTCATGGCCGTACACTCCAAATGCCAACCTGGGAAACCATCTCCCCAAGGTGACGGCCAGCGCATAATGTGGTGCGCATCGGCCTTTTTCCAGAGAGCAAAATCCTGAGGATTTTTTTTCTCTCCTTGAGCGGTCAACTCGCGGGTATTGGCCATCATATCTTCCAACTTTCTCCCGCTTAATTTGCCATATTCATGGGTTTCGTTGAATCTCGCGACATCGAAGTATACTGAACCATTTATCTCGTAAGCGTATCCCTTTTCAAGAATTTGCTTAATAATTTCAATCTGTTCAATGATATGCCCTGTAGCTGTGGGTTCAATGCTTGGAGGAAGCATATTGAGTTTTTGAATGGTATTATGGAAATCGACCGTATAGCGTTGCACTACTTCCATGGGTTCGATTTGTTCCAGTTTTGCCTTTTTCGCTATTTTATCCTCGCCTTCGTCAGCGTCGTTCTCCAAGTGCCCGGCATCAGTAATGTTACGAACGTAGCGCACTTTGTATCCCAAATGCTTAAAATACCTGAAAATCATGTCAAAGGACATAAAGGTTCGGCAGTTGCCCAAATGAACGTTACTGTATACTGTAGGTCCACAGACATACATGCCGATATGCCCTTCGTTTATGGGTTCGAAAAGCTCTTTTTTTCCGGTAAGTGAGTTATGTACTTTTAAAGGTTGGGTTTTGTAGAGTTGCATTGAATAAGTATCGTTAAAACTCCGTATCCAGGTTGATATAATCCAAAAATTCCCTTCTAACGGCCTCTTCCTTGAACTTTCCTCCGTATTCAGCTGTAACAGTGCTACTTTCTATATCACGAATTCCCCTCGAATTCACACATAAGTGTTTGGCATCTATAACGCAGGCCACATCTTCGGTGCCTAAAACTCTTTGAAGCTCTTTTACAATTTGAATATTCAATCGTTCTTGAACTTGGGGTCGCTTTGCATAATAGTCCACAATGCGGTTCATTTTGGACAAGCCTACCACGCTACCATTTGAAATGTACGCAACATGTGCGCGGCCCACAATAGGGAGAAGGTGATGTTCGCAGGTAGAGTAAAGAACAATGTTCTTTTCTACGAGCATTTCACCGTATTTGTATTTGTTATCAAAAGTGGACGGTTTGGGTTTTCTTTTAGGATGAAGTCCCCCAAATACCTCTTTCACATACATTTTTGCTACCCTTTTTGGAGTGCCGTTAAGGCTGTCATCGGTCAAATCGAGACCTAAGGTCAGCATGATTTCTCGAACGTTGTTTTCAATACGTTCAATCTTTTCTTCATCACTCAACACAAATGCATCATCTCGAATAGGTGTTTCCGTTGAGGAACCTATATGTTCGTTTCCACGTTCTTCGTACTGTTCTTCCAATATCTGCCGTACTTTCATTTGCTTATTCTTCAAGGCAGCAAAGATATGCATTAATGCCTTATTTAACATCTGATACGCTTTGTTTGGGGGCATAAATTAATGTTAAGGCAATTGGTTGTTTATTTCTGAAATGCCTGAAACTGGCCCATTGCGGGGCAAGATTTATGCTGATGAAGGTTCGTCGGATGCTTCATTGCACTATGGTCCGATTTTGAGAGAAGGCAACCAAGCTTTAGCCGTTTTTCGATGAAATTCAGAAACAAAAGTGCATTTTGTCGATTAACGGTTCATTTTTTAGGATAAAACATACTAAAAACGGGCATTCTTGAGTTATATGAGATAGTTTACAGAGTAACCTTTTAGCCCCATACCCCATGAGAGCTCTATTTTGCGCTATCTGCTGTTTTTTCCTGTTCTTAGTCAACGCTTATTCCCAAAACTCGCCAGATTGTAGAACTGCAATTCCGGTTTGTGCCGATGCACCTATTTTATCTGCTACTGACGGAGGAGGGGATATTGACGATTTCGACCCTGATGTCATTACACAATCGGGATGTTTAGAGAAAGGAAGTGTAGCTTCTGCCAATATTGAAAACAACACATCTTGGTATGTGTTCAGAGCGGGTACCGATGGTCAAATAGGTTTTGATATTGAAGCTTTACCTGTTACCATGGGCGGTATTGTTACAGCTGAATGGGATTTTGCACTCTATGGTCCCTTTGACCAAACTTCAGGTCAGAATTTTTGCGGAACCATTGGGGATGGTTCAAGTCAACCAATCCGTTGCAATTACGAAGTAAATGATACAGGCTTCACGGGAATAGGAGTGAACCCTGCCAATGGACAAGTGGGGGCGCCTTTTGTCAAGGGAAGTCAAAATACCTATGATGAATGGTTGGATGTACAAGCTGGTGAGATTTACTATTTGTTCATCAATAACTACAACACCAATTTTAATGGAGATTCCGAACCTTTCTCCCTTACTTTTACCGGAAGCTCTGTAGATGCCGACCAAAATACTGCGTTGGATTGTACACTACGTGATGAATTTTTGGGATTGGACATCATTGCCTGCGAGGGTGATCCTGATATCGTTTTGAGCGCACTCAATTCGCCTGCAGGTCCAGACATCGCTAACGTTACTTGGGAAGTTGATTTTGAGGATGATGGAACGTACGATCAGGTTTTGGCCCAGGGAGCAGGTGCTACGGAACTGATAGTGACCAGTCCTAACTCTGGTCGATATCGTGTTACCATTGAAACTACACTGGCAACCGTTATTACCGATGATATCTTGATTACTTTTTACGGAATTCCCCAATTGGATGAGGTTAGGGTTATCGATGACTTGGTCAATAGTGACCAAACAGACCCCTATAACGTTGAAATTGTCCCATTAGGGGATGGAGATTTTGAATACGCGATAAATGGAGGGGAATTTCAGGATGACCCTGTTTTTATGGATGTTCCTCCAGGAGTAAATACGGTTATTATCAACGACAAAAATGGCTGTGGTACTACTGAGCCCATAGAGTTTTTGGTGGTGGGCTATCCTAAGTTCTTTACCCCTAACGGAGATGGGATTCACGATAACTGGAACGTATTGGGTATTGAGACCCTAACCAATCCGGCCATCTATATTTTTGATCGTTATGGAAAACTTTTGAAACAGCTGGACCAAAGTCTGGGCTGGGACGGCACTTTTAATGGTCGGGAATTACCTTCTTCAGATTATTGGTTTCGATTGGATTACGATAGAGATCAAGAAGGTGTTGTTGTGGCCCGTTCCGTTCGAAGGCATTTTTCTTTAGTGCGATAAAAAAAGGTCGGAAACTCCGACCTCTTTTCTTCAATATTTTAGTGAATTCTAAAACTTAACGGTATATCCCAGTGTTATATTGGTGTTTACCCGGTTGACCATTACCGTGCTACTGAGACCAGAATCAAAAAGCGATTCATTAACATCCCTATCGCTTCGAACTACTGCCAAATCTAAACGACTTCCTCCAAAATTATAGCCAATTCCTCCTGAATAGGCAGTCAAATCCCCAATGATCTCTCCCGATTCATAAGGACTTTCCTCGAGGCGGTAACCACCCCGTAGACTTACTTGACCTATTCTGAACTCACCTCCAGCCCTATAAGTATTGACCACACCCAAAGTATTGGCGATAAAGTCATTTTCTCCGGCAAAACTGGGATCAGATGTTGGGCGCAATTCGGCTTCAGACATATCTTGATACGAGTAGTCAAAACTTAAAAGACCATCCTTTCCAAAGACCAAAGCAGCACTTCCTGTAATCTTTGATGGAGTCATTATACGGTATTCCTCGAAAAGGTTGACAATTCCGAAGTCAATAAAACCAATATCCGATACGGCAAGCGTTGAATTGATACGTTGTGAGGTGTCATCGGTAAGTTCATACCAGGTTGGTGATTGATAACTACCACCAATTCTAATGTTATCGTTCAATTTGGCAATTGCACCTACGGAAAATGAATAACCGAATCCTTCGGTTCTTAAAAAATTATCGAAGGTTGTAAACTGTACTGGCGAATCAACATCATAACCATTTTCATCCAATAAGGTTACCCTTTCGTAAAATACGGAATGGAAATTGACCGAAGCACCCAAATATAGATTTTCCTGATATTGGCCTGCAAAATTCAAGGTAAACTTGCTATTGTATCCAGAGGTGCTCTGCAAATAATCTTGGTTTACATTGGTGTATTGGGCGTTTCGGAAGTAGGTAGTATTGGCATCGTCATCTTCCGTCGGTTCTATAAGACCCGATTGAAAACCTAGAAAAGCCTGTTGTGCGCCGAACCCGAGACTCGCCCCAATATCTAAATAAGCATCTTCAATAAACTCGCCTTCCTGCGTGCGAAGTGGACCCAATTCTTGTCCATCTGCAAAATTGAGAAAGTAGTTGTCGATTCCCTGAGACGTACTACCCGATGCAAAAAACTCGTTGTCAAAATTTTGAACCATATCGTAATTGACAGCCAAGGCCAATTTTTTCCATGGCCTATCAGGAGATTCGAAGACAAATACAGCTCCGGCTTGGTTCAGTTCCACTGAATTTATATCTCCACGTTGTAGTGAATTTCCGAAAAGAACCTCGTTATCTCGATTGTAGTTCGACCCTGTAATGGTAAACTCCCCGTAGTTGAAAACCGCCGACCCTGCTGGGTTGATAGAAAGTGAGGACAAATCGCCTCCAAGAGCTCCAAACGCACCTCCCATAGCCTGAAAACGTGCCGTTCCCTGCACTTCTTCTTGGCTTATCCTTAGGACATCGTTAATGTTCTGTGCGCTTACAAAAACGCATGACAATACCATGATGAAAGTTGTAATTTTTTTCATTTTGACCTATTTAGTTTATGTAATAAAGTTGGATAGGAGTTTATCTTCTTCTTCCTCCACCTCTGCCTCCCGAAGACCTGCCCGCTGAGGATCTTCCACCTCCGGAGCTTCGGAAACTGCCTGAACTTCTGCTACCTCCGCCTGAGCTTCGGAAGCTACCTGAACTTCTACTACTTCCGCCTGAGCTTCGATAACCGCTACTACTTCTCGAGCTTCTACCCGAGCTTCTGTAAGAGCCTGAACTCCTGGAACTGCCTCCAGACCTGGAATAACTGCTTGTTCTCGGTACGGTTCTCCCCGAAGATTGATAACTTCTTGTACTTCTACCTGTACCGTAGTTTGACGAACTTCTTCCTGCAGTACCACTTCTATAGGTTCTACTACTTCTTGAAGAAGGGGAGGTGCCATAAGAACGATAGGTTCTCGAATTTGAACTGTAACTTGGGGAAGTCCTACTGCTTCTACTAGTTCTGTAGTTTCTATTCCGAGCCGCGGCATCGGCACTTACCGCTCTTCTTGCGGTACTTCCGCTTCTGTAGGTTCGCGAACTCCTATAGGTTGAAGAACTTCTGCCAGCAGTTGACCTACTTGCTGTTGCTCTGGACCGTGTAGTGGAACTTCTGCCTATGCTTGATCTTCCTGCTGTTGCTCTTGACCGTGTAAGGGAACTTCTGGAAGCATAACCCAGATTGGATCTTCCTCCTCGTATGGATGTTCCTGGGATTACGTTGTTTGAGTATCCTCTTCTTGTTCGATTGAAACCAACATTTCTATTATGAAAGGCGTTGTTCCAACTCAAACCCCAGCCGTTCCAGCCCAAGCCTGCACCCCAGCCCCAGCCTGCACCCCAGCCCCAGCCGGCACCCCAGCCCCAGCCGCCGCCCCAGCCCCAGCGATTCCAACGCCATGGGTTGTTCCAGCCCCAGCCGAAGCCGCCACCCCAGCCCCAGCCATTCCAGAGCCATGGGTCGTTCCAGAGCCACGGGTTGTTCCAACCCCAGCCGCCACCCCAGCCCCAGTTATCATACACATTTATGACAACGTTTGTTGGGTTGTCACCCCAACCGGGGTTTCCTTGGTAGGTATTGTTGGTAGCAAAATAATCGGTTTGCTCGCCTATAGAGATACTATCATTTTCAACTCCACTGTAGTAGCTGTCAACATCAGTAAAAACTTCATCCTCCAAAATCTCGTCAAACTCTTGAGCCTTTTGTCCAAAATAATCTCCATAGACATCACTCTCCTTATCCTGAATTCTTACCGCTTCTGGGGATCTCTTTTCCACACGGGTCACAGGTTCCGTGTTGGAATAAATCCCGTCATCATCATAATAGGAAGCTTGCTGGTATGACCCACAAGATACAAGTAGAACGGCCATAAAAGCGAGAGAAAAAAGCTTAATATTTAGGTGGAGTAGGGACTTTTTCATATCACAATTTTTATTGTTGAACATACTAAAAATAACTAGCTTTACCGAATTATTTTCTAAACAAAGTCACAAGTTTTGTGCCAAACTACTGTAAATGGGTAAAAAATTAACAACGCGAAGTGAAGACTATTCCAAATGGTATAATGAGCTTGTTGTAAAGGCTGATTTGGCCGAAAACTCGGGAGTAAGAGGTTGTATGGTGATTAAACCGTACGGATTTGCGATATGGGAAAAAATGCAGGCACAGCTGGATAAAATGTTCAAGGAGACTGGACATGAAAACGCCTATTTCCCGATTTTCATTCCAAAGTCATATTTTACCAAAGAAGCAAGCCATGTTGAGGGTTTTGCGAAAGAGTGTGCAGTAGTCACCCATTACCGTTTGAAAAATGCCGAAGATGGCAACGGGATTGTCGTTGACGAAGATGCCAAGCTGGAAGAGGAGTTGATAGTACGACCCACATCGGAGACCATTATTTGGGATACCTACAGACGTTGGATTCAGTCGTATCGTGATTTGCCGATTATGGTAAATCAATGGGCCAATGTGGTTCGATGGGAAATGAGAACCCGATTGTTTCTTCGTACCGCTGAGTTTTTATGGCAAGAAGGCCATACGGCCCATGCAACACGGGAGGAGGCTATGGATGAAGCAGAACAAATGATGCATGTTTATGCTGAATTTGCTGAGGATTATATGGGCGTTCCTGTAATAAAGGGCACCAAAACCGAGAGTGAAAGGTTCGCTGGAGCTGAAGAAACTTTCTGTATAGAGGCCTTAATGCAAGACGGAAAGGCATTACAGTCAGGTACCTCCCATTTTTTAGGTCAGAACTTTGCAAAGGCGTTCGACGTTAAGTTTGCTACCAAGGATGGAAAACAAGATCATGTCTGGGCCACATCATGGGGTGTTTCAACACGACTTATGGGTGCATTGATTATGACCCATAGTGACGATAATGGATTGGTCTTACCACCTAAACTGGCTCCCATCCAGGTGGTGATTGTTCCTATTTACAAAGGAATGGATCAATTGGATGCTATTTCTGAACACGTTGACCCCTTGATCAAAGAATTGCGTTCCAAGGGAATTTCGGTAAAGTACGATAGCCGTGATACCCATAAACCAGGTTTTAAGTTCAATGAATATGAGCTAAAAGGAGTTCCTGTGCGTGTAGCCATCGGTCAAAGGGATTTGGAAAATGGGACTTTTGAAGTTGCAAGAAGGGATACTTTGAAGAAGGAAACGATTGATGCCAATGTCGTCGTGGAAAGAATATCGTCATTGCTTGAGGAGATTCAAGAGAATATTTACCAAAAGGCCCTTGATTACAGAGAAACGCATATTACCAAGGTGGATTCTTACGAGGATTTTAAAAGTGTTCTGGAGGAAAAAGGCGGTTTTATATCAGCGCATTGGGACGGTACCAGAGAGACTGAGGAAAGAATTAAGAATGAGACGAAAGCTACCATTCGTTGTATCCCATTTCCTTCCGCCAAAGAAGAGGGAAAGTGTATGGTGACCGGCAAATCATCGACGCAAAGGGTATTGTTTGCCAGGGCTTATTAATTGCCCGTAAAAAATAGTCTCAACTGTTGCAATACTTAAAAATAGTTGTATTTTTGCATCCGCAATTATGCGACCTTATGGCCCGTTCGTCTAGGGGTTAGGACGCCAGGTTTTCATCCTGGTAACAGGGGTTCGATTCCCCTACGGGCTACAAAAGTGCGATTTCATTATTAGGTTGGAAAATGATTCGTACTTATTTTATGTTCATTATTTCCGACCTCAACGGGCCCGTTCGTCTAGGGGTTAGGACGCCAGGTTTTCATCCTGGTAACAGGGGTTCGATTCCCCTACGGGCTACAAAAAATAAAATATAAAGATGGCGAATCACAAGTCAGCATTAAAAAGAATAAGAAGAAACGAAGCAGTTAGGTTGAGAAACCGTTATCAGCACAAAACGGTACGTAATGCCATTAAGAAGCTTCGAAACGAAGAAGACAAAAAGTCTGCGGAAGCTTTGTTGCCTACCGTTGTCGGAATGATTGATAAGTTGGCCAAAAGAAACATCATACACAAAAATAAAGCGGCTAACCTAAAGGGAAAGTTGATGAGCAAAGTAGCAGCAATGTAATCTGTGTCTTTTGAAAAAAATTGAAACGCTCCACTTGTGGGGCGTTTTTTTATACCATAAAACTAGTTTGCAACACCAAGGTAGGTTTTGATTGGCTCTAGTTACTTCTGAGCTTGGTGGTATTTCTATAACCCGGAAGATTTTTATACCAGTCCTTTTTACTTTCTCCTCCAGATAAGCCCCATTCTTCAAAAAAGAGGTAACCTTCGTTCAAAGGTTCTTTTTCAAGTAACAGCGGAAAGGATTCAATTGCATTAATGGCCCAAGGTAAACCATTTTCTGTGGAATAATCGCCATCCACATCTGAATTGTTTCCGGTAACTTCAGGTTGGGAATCACCCAAAGAGGTAGGCTTATAGTTTGCCAAATGAATTTCTTTGTCCCGCTCGCCGTTTGCTACCAAGAAAGGGTTGTATGGAGCATAATCCAAAGAAGTACTGGTTATGGGAGTAGTAAACAAAACACTGACCGTGTTCTCTTGATTTACCAGAATTGAATGATCATCAAAAAGCGGGATAACGGTATGTTGTTGTCCCAGTTCAGTTCCATTTCCTGATAAGTTGAAGACATTCCTGTCAAGAATTTGTCCTGATACCGACGCTACATTGTTTGGACTCAAACCTTCTATTTCAAAAGCAAAACTATTTACAAAACCGGCTCCATCAGAGGTTACCACATAGTCAAAGTCAATACCTACCATTTCGTTACGCGCGTTGAAAATTCGGGTAATGGAATAATCTAAGGCAGTATCGTTAAAATCCCAGTCACCCTTAAAGGGCCATAGGTCTTCGAATATCAAAGAGGCCTTTGTTGAACTTGAAGGGTAGGTGATTGCGTAAGCCTTGGTTGCATCATTGGGGTATTCATCGACGGAGTCCTCAACACCATCTCCGTCTTGGTCATTGCAAACTTCGACTTCAGTGAATGTAAACCAGTTGGTGTCATTTTGTACGTTGGTGTTGGGGTCGTCAACCCGTTGCCAAACAATCCGATTGAAAGTTCCTGAAACCGCTGAAATCAAAAGCGTTCCGTAGCCATCCCTATAATATCTCGCCCTTGATCTTGGGTCAGTGTCCTTAAGGATTCTCTCAGTATCATCATAAACGAATTCGCTGCCACCTGAAAGTAAGGTTTCAATATGTTGATCCCCTACGAATTGATACATGGAAGCATCAACGCTTCTAAAGTGCATCAAGAGGTTTTGGATGGGCGTATCGAATGTCATTTCAAACTCTACATAACCGTCTTGTTCGTTATTAGTATCAATTTTTGACCGTATCCAGAAGTTGAAACCATTAAAAGTGTAAATAGGGGTGGAGAAACCACCGCCAGCAGTGGAAAAACGATTTTTGAACTCGACGCCATTCACTGAGGTTGCAGTGATGATTGCAGTCACTCCCTGTTTGGGAAATCGTATGTTGGAGATAGTGTTTACATCACCAGAATTTCCAATAGAAACACTAGATACATCAGCATAAAACCTTTGTCCAAAAACATTGGCACAATCCGTATTCGATTGTTTTTGCGTATCGGTAATGTTAGCAGCACTTTTTCCCGAATTTCCACTGTAAGTGTAAGAAGCCGAATTCTGTATTATGGGTACAATGACTTCATTTACGGACTCATTTGATTTTCTCACGAGAAAGATTTCCTCAATAAATGTGGATAGGTTAACACTTTCCAAAATGGCCCCGTTCAGGGGCTGTCTTTCAAAAAGTTTGTTCGGCAAAGGACCGATAATACTATCCAAGCTATTGATAAGGTCGTCACTGTAAGCATAGGCTTCGTAGACCACATTTGGTGAATTGTCCGTGATGTTTACCGAAACAACAGACTCCGTTACAAAATTAAAATCAGATGGAAATTTTAAATCGGTTAAGACGAGTTTGTCTATATCGGTTGAATCCCTGCTTAATGACTCAAGGTAATCATTGTATTTTTGCTCAAGACAGCCTTGAAATAAAAAAGCAGTAACGGAAATAAGGATAATTGAAAAAACTCTAGTCTTCGTCATCACAGGTTAATCCTTTAAATGAACGAAAAAACTTACAAAAAGGTTGATTTTAATCGATAAACCGTATACTGAAGTTGTAAAAGCCGTTAAATGTGTGGTAAAAGTTGGAACGTACCTTAAGATTGTCCTCCTTTATAGTTCGAACTGGAAATCGTGACGCCAGTAACCATCGCAAACTGGATTGACCCTACTTCGTATTCAAATAATAAGAAAGAACCCCAATCTGGGGCTTTTCTTATTCTTGTAATTCTGATTCGTTTCGGTAGCCTGCTGAATCTTTATACCAATCTGGGTAAGCCGCTCCTCCCGATGCTGCCCATTCGTTAAAGAAGTTATAGGCCTCGTTTACAGGAACATTTTCCTTTGGGGGTTTAAAGTTATGCACAATGTTGATGGCCCACGGCAAGCCGGTATCGGTTTGATAGTTTCCGTCAATATCCCGGTTTATGCCTTCCACCGTAGTGTCATTTGCACCCAATGATGTTCTAAATCTGTTGGGCAAATGAATTTCTTTGCTTCGGTCTTTGTCCACAATGAGGAAGGGGTTAAAGGGTGCCAAACCAAGTTGATTGGTTGTTATCGGAGTGGTGAATTTCACAGATACCAAAGAAGGTATCTTTAACATGGTTTCATTATTATCAAACAAAATCACTACGGCCCTGTCTTGCCCTTGCTCCACTCCGTTGGGGGCAACATTAATATATCCTTCGGTCAATACGGTTCCAGTGACCGACTCAATAAGGCTAGGGGCAATGCTTTCAAATTCTATTCCGAAGGCATTGATGAAGCCGGCTCCATCTGAGCTTACCTCAAAATGAATATCTAACTGAACTGCCATATTATCTGAATTCAAAATGGCTACAAACCTGTAATTTATTGTGGTGTCATTAAAATCATAATCTCCTAAATAAGGCCAAAGGTCCTCGAAGGCTATGGTACCCCAACCATATTTACTGGGAGTAAATTGTTCAAATGCTTTATCAGCGTCGTCAGGGAAATCGTCATTGCTATCGGTAATACCATCGCCATCCGTGTCTGGATCGGTGACATCCTGATTAAATATTCTGAAGGTGGTCAAATCGTTGATTGTCCTTTCAAAATTTATACCTGAGGTAGAGTTAGGCCCATAGCGATACTCCCATCCGCCGGTTTGGGTGTCCATCACGATGAGATTACTACTCGACCCATTATTTGCCAACCAAAGCTCATTGTTTGAATCAAAGGTCATGGATGTAGGCTGAAAAGGTAGATCTTCACCACTAATTCGGGTTGAATCGTACTCACCTTCATTATTTAGGTTAAGACGGTAAAGGCCAGAGAAAGAGCATAGAAAAAGTGTTCCATCTTCTGCAAAGGCTAAATCACCACCATTCTTTTTATCCAACCCATTAATCTTCCATTGCGATAAAAGATTACCATTGTTTGGATCTACAGTGTATAGCTTGTCTCCAGTAGAGAAATACAGAAGACCATCTTGACCATTGTAATCCAATCTAGGACCACCAATACCCAAATTGGTAATAGTTGTCCATGTATCATTGACCATATCATATCTCATAAGAGGGTTGGGTTTGGATTTACCAATAGAATACAACATCATGTTCTGTTGATCAATGGCTGCAGTCCAACTCCCCATCGGCATATCTGAAATAAAGGTATAATCTCCTGTAAGAGGGTCAATTTGAAACATCTCACCACTTCCGTTCACACAATATAGGTAGTCTTCAACCATTGCTTTTCCGGCAAGATTCTGTTTGCTGGCCTCTGGAACATAAGTGTACGATACCAAATCTGAGGTTATGTCGATAATTGCAGATGAGTATTTAAAGCCTTCCTTTCGACGTAGATATAGTTTTTCGAAATACGTGGGAATTACAAAAGCATGTTCTATCTTTCCTCCTGAAGGGGCTCCACTAAAAATAAGATGATTCAGGTTGTCTACAATAATCTCAGGCTCAGTAACTTCCTCATTGGCTTCATTTAAATAAGTAATTTCATTTCCTACCTCGTGGTTTTCGTTATAGGCATAAACATCATATCGAACAGCCGATGAT
>NZ_JANQIH010000158.1 GCF_028282265.1 Allomuricauda sp. | reverse complement strand
TTGCTCCTGGGTTGAGCAATTATCAATTTGCTTTAGCGGCCGCAGCAGGGCCGCAACCCAACGGTCCAGATTGGCATTTTCTAGCAGGTCAATTTGACGGACAAATCCCTACTGGGCTAACATATACTGACGAAGAGCGATGGCTGAAACTATTGATATCCTTGGCGCCGTACATGCCTACTTATGTTACTGCGGAAGGTTTCTCAATTTTTTGTCCAGAAAATCGGGAAAGCATCATTGCGGATTTAAATCAGGTCAAGATTCCGATATTATATCTCGGAGCCGCTGGTGGTTTTGGTCAGGATGGCGTTTTTGCTACTACACTTACCAGAAGTTCTGATATAAGCGTGGAGATTATTACCAAATTCCCTAATGGACCGCGCATTCTGGATTATGGGCACGCCGACCTGTTTATGGCTAACGACGCCGCCGAAATCGTATGGAAACCCTTAAGGGATTGGTTGGTTAACCACTAATCTTGGATATTAAAAAAACCTCCTTTAAAGGAGGTTTTTTTTGAGCCAAAAATCTTTAATTTCTCGTTTGCCACAATAAGAAATTCAATGCTTAATAAATCAAAAGTGTTTTTTAAAAGGTCAATTAACCAAACCCTACAAAAAAGCCTTTCAAAGGACTTAGCTAAACTACAATCGAGTATGGAATAAGGTCCCAATATCTGTTTCTAACCATTAAACTCAGATGCTTGCACTTCAGTTAATTTTATATCATCTTAAAATTGAAAAAAATCACAGATTTAATTCTTTATTTTTATGAGACTTATCTAAGCTCATAAGTTTTAAATCCATTCATATAACATGATGTTTTACGCCTATTTTAGCGACATTGCTTATTTCAGTTAGATTCATAACAGTTCCATGAAATAAGGTTCTTTGGTGTGACTCCAATTTTACATAACAATATTTAAATACATGGCTAGATTTCTCCTAAAACGCAACGAAAAACTTGGTACTGCACCCGGTTCCCTAGTATTTGTGGGCCAGAAAAAAGTCGAGGAGGTAGAACTGGAGATCCTTTCCTATAGCCCAGGGGAGATTACCGAAAAGACTTCGAAAAAGGCTAAAGATCTTTCGCGTCTGATAAGTCCTGACCATATTTCATGGATCAACCATGTGGGATTACACGATATAAAGTCTGTCCAGGAAATGGGAGAACTCCTTGGGCTCCATCCTCTGCAACTGGAAGACATTCTGAACACCGCCCAACGACCGAAATTCGAGGAGTCCGACACGGATTTTTTCATCCAAATCAAGATGCTCCATATGAAGGATGATCAAAGACTTTATACAGAACAGTTAAGTATAGTGGTACAAAGGAATGTATTGATATCCTTTCAGGAAATTCCACAGGATGTGTTCGACCCACTACGGGAACGAATTGTTCGCCCCACAACAAAAATACGTCATCGTAACAGTGATTATCTGGCTTTTGCCATGTTGGATGCCATTGTGGAACAATACGTTTTTATTATTGAAAAATTTGGAGAACGCATTGAGCTTTTGGAAGACCAGCTTCTACAAAAACCAGAAAAGTTGCATTTGGAACAAATCAATTTATACAAACGGGAAATCAACTTTTTACGGAAGACCATAAGGCCTACAAGAGAGCTCATCTCCCAGTTCAAACGCTCAGAATCACCTCTGATCCAAGAAGAGACCCTTCCCTACCTCAAAGATCTCGAAGAACAAATCATTTTGGCAACAGAGGCCATAGAACTTTATAGGGATATGCTCAACGATCAGCTAAATATTTACAATTCGAGCCTGAACAACCGTCTGAATGATATCCTGCGAGTGCTTACTATCTTCTCGGTGGTCTTTATTCCGCTGACCTTTCTTGCCGGTATCTATGGTACCAACTTCGAATACCTTCCAGAACTTCATTACAAATATGCGTATCCCATTTTCTGGGCTGTACTCATTTTTGTTGCTCTGGGAATGGTATGGTACTTTAAAAGAAAAAAATGGTTGTGACCATTTCATTTTTTTTTCATTTCCAATCTTCCAGAGTCCTATTTTGAAAGGTTCTTCCCGTAAAATCTTAAACCATTGTTAATTGTGTTAAACCCTGTTAAATACTTGAAATTCTGATATATAACTATATATTACATATATGGATTCTACTTTTACACTTGTCAAGTCTTTAGTCTTCTAAGCCGAGTAATTGGCTTATCATACTTTTTGGGGAATCGCCCCCACTCTTCATTAGCATAATCAATTGAATCCGAATCCGCTTCATTCTTCAAAAGAAGTTCGAGATGAATTCAATTGTGAAAATATCGTATTAATCTAAAGACATAAAAAATGGAAATCATAAAAGAACAAAGCAATATTAAAAGAAATAAAGAATTCAAAAAATTGGGGTTTACCTATCTGGAAACAGCGGAAATCGTAATTAATCTAAACACCTTATTGGCGAATTACCAGGTTTTCTACAATAAGTTGAGAAACTTCCACTGGAATATAGAAGGCCCAGAGTTTTTTGAACTACATCAGGAATTCGAGAATGAATACAATACAGTCAAAGAGAATATTGATATCGTTGCCGAACGTATCCGTGTATTTGGAATCAAGCCCTACTTTACTTTGAAAAAGACTATGGAGCTCTCCGATATAAAGGAAACCGAGAAAAATCTAACGGCCATTGAAATGGTGAGGGAAGTATTAAAAGATTTTGAAGTCCTGCACGAAAACATGATGTCGGCCTTGGGAGCATCCTTGGATACAGGAGATGTGACTACCGAACAGATGCTTACAGACTTTTTGAGAGCTCTCGAAAAAAGAAATTGGATGTTTACCTCTTATCTCAAATAATATTGGGCAGACTACCAAGAATTTTTTGTTAACATCTAAAAACTATACATATGAAAAATATCTTCAGCATATTAAGTTTATCCTTAATCACTCTTTTTGGCTTACAAGCATAGAATGGAAATTCCGGTACTCTTAACGCCACTATTTATAAGACTTTTACCATTGAGGCAGACGGGACCGAGACCCAATACAACCTAAAGGTTATGGAGCATCGAAATTATCCCATGCAATTCGACCGTACTGACACTGGCGAGATTAACCAAGCTAGGGAGACCTCAGCAGCAAAAGTGACCAAACTGATTGCGATTGACTCCAATGATGATGAAAAGTTCGACCAATATTTCGTGTTGAAATATCGCAAATCGATAACCGACAATTTCAAAGTGGTTCCTACCAAAAAAGGCTTCGCAGTCAAGGTGGATGGCCAAGTGATGCAATATTTCGCTAAGGATGGAATCTATTTTGTAAATAATAAAGACCAAGATTTCTTTACCATAGAGGAGTTTAGAGAGATTGGATAGTTCATGACTATTCGTTTTTTTGATTGATGAAAAAGCCAGGCCTGATTGCCTGGCTTTTTTATTTAAAAAAGAAGTTCTCCCAAGTCCGTTTTTAACCTCGAATTATCAAATTCTTTTTTTCTCCCTATTTAAACTAAAAAAGTTCATTTTTTTAACCAGAAAATTGCGATTTCAACAAACAGGCACACTATTTTACGAAAATCTACGAAAACGTTTTCGTTTAGTTTTCGTAAATTCAGAAAAAACGATTTAATTAATTGATTTTCAATAATTTAAATTTTAATGAACTTCATTTAATCTCTACATGATAATACGGTTTGCAACCCCTCTGAATTGTTAAAATGTCTTAAAACGCCATACCTATCAGATAATTTTAGAAAGCCAAATAGGAGTTACCAACACATCCTATTACTAGCAACTCAAGCAAGTAAATAATCAAATAATCTAAAGTATGAGCGCAAAATTTTTTAGCCTCGCCATCCTGCTCTTGACCATGGTGTCAGGTCTAAATGCCCAGACGATCACTGGAAACGTGGGTGACGCAAGTGGACCTCTACCCGGAGCCACTGTTTTGGAGAAGGGAACCCAAAATGGAACCCAAACAGATTTCGACGGAAATTTTGTTCTAGCAGTGTCCGATTCCAATGCGATTCTTATCATAAGTTACATAGGATACGCTCCTCAGGAAATCTCGCTGAATGGCAGGAATGAAATAAGTGTTGTTTTGTCCGAGGACGCGCAAAGTCTCGATGAGGTCGTAATCGTTGGATATGGTCAAACACAAAACAAAAGATTGGTGACCACCGCAGTGGCAACTGTCAAATCTGAAACCATAAAACAACTTCCCATATCCCAAGCAGAGGCAGCCTTGCAAGGAACAATTCCTGGGGTAGTCGTTCAACAAAACTCAGGGTCTCCGGGTTCACCACAAACGGTAAGGGTAAGAGGAATCGGAACACCGAACAACTCCAATCCGCTCTTTATCGTTGATGGTATCCAAGTACCCGATTTAAGTTTTCTAAACCCAAATGACATTGTGTCCCAAACCGTTTTGAAGGATGCTGCTTCGACAGCTATCTACGGTTCAAGAGGGGGGAATGGGGTAATTCTCGTGGAAACCTTACGTGGGCAAAAAAGGGACATGAAACCACAAGTGTCCATCAGTACCTTTTACGGTATCCAAAGTCTGTTCAATCAGCCAAACTTGATGAACAGAGACCAATATTTGCAATATTACAATCAAGGGGTTGAAGCCGTAAACGGAAATACTGCTCCTGGATTTAGAGGAGCATTTACTGATGCGGAAAGAGCCTTATTGCCTGATACGGACTGGTACGATGTGGTTTTTGACGACGCTCCAATACAAAATGCATATGGCTCTGTAGTCGGCGGGACCCAAAAACTCTCGTATTCATTATCCGGAGGTTTTTTCGATCAAGAGGGTATTTTGGGTGGCGAAGGAAAGTCAGAATTTAAAAGGAGGAACATCAGGGGTTCCATCAGTATTGATTTGACCGACAAAATTACCCTTGATGCGTCGGCACAATATCAATTTTCAAATCTTTTTGCCCTTCCCCAAAATACTGGTGGTGCAGGTGCGGGAATTAGCAGTTTTATCAATGCGCTACCACCTATCTACCCTGCTTTTGACGAGGATGGCAATTTTTTCAATCCGTTCATCAATGGTGGCACCCCGGTTGCCAATGGAGTCCCAATCAACAGTTTGGGAGCAGTTACCAATCCCTTGTTTGCCATAGCGATCAGTAACAGTGAAGCTGTCCAAGATGCTACCAACCTCAATCTTTCCCTAAAATACGACCTCACCGAAAACCTCAAGTTTAGGGGATGGTATGGATCATTTAACAATTTTATTTTTAATCGAAGCTTTACTCCTCTTTTAGTACAGCCTGAACAACAGTTCGATACCTCTCCTTTTGTTAACTACACAGAGATAAAAAGCCGTCAACAAAACAGGCAATGGGGTGGTACACTGGAATATGATTTTGGCAAGTATTTGAATGATAACCATAACCTAAATGTTCTCTTGGGATATGAAGCAGTGGAAACCACTTTTATTGGAGGTGACATCATCAATGATACGGGAACGTTCCGTACGAATAATTTTGATGAGGTCAACTTTGCCCGTTCAGAAGATCTTACAAATGCCACGGTTATTCCAGGAACTACGTTTCCAAGAAACCTTGAGTCATTCTTTGGAAAAATCGACTACAATTTTAAAGAGAAATATCTTTTCAGTGCAGTATTGCGGAGGGACAATTCCACCAGTTTTGGTCCCGACAACAGAGTCGGTTGGTTTCCGGCATTTTCGGCTGGATGGGTGATTTCTGAAGAAGACTTTTTAAAGAATTCTAGAACCTTTAATCTATTGAAACTAAGAGGGGCTTGGGGAATAAGTGGCAATGACCAATCTTCGTCTCCATTCGCTTATGCGGCCACGGTCAACTCACAGGCCAGTTATGCCGGTCAACCCGGTATTGCACTCACCGCTGTTTCCAATCCTGTTTTGGGATGGGAAGAATTGACCCAGCTCAATGTGGGTCTTGATATCAATGCCCTTGACAACAAACTGGGCATTACCTTGGACTATTATATTAAAGAGACCTCGGATATTTTGCTTAGAGCAACCACTCCCTTGACTTCTGGTTTGGATCCAGCAGATGAAAACACAGGTGCTGTGGAGAACCGTGGATTTGAGGTCTTGGTGTCGTATAGGGAAAACTACGAAAGTGGATTCGGATGGAATATAGGCGCAAATCTGGGTTTCAACAAAAATGAGGTCACCAATTTAGGGGAAACCTCTTTCATTGCAGGTGCCCAATTGACCCCACAGTTTAACGACTTTGCTTCACGCACACAGGTAGGAGATCCCATAGCGAGTTTCTATGGTTTTGTCGTTGAAGGAGTAGATGCTCAAGGGAATTTAATTTTTGCCGATCTGGACAACAGCGGAAACAACCAGTTAAGCCCAGACGACGGAGATAAGGCCATCATAGGCGACCCAAACCCCGATGCTACCGTTGGTTTCACTTTGGGAATGAACTATAAGGGCTTTGATTTTTCTGCTTTTATGTCGGGTACCTTGGGGAACGACATATTTGATGCCACTATTCGATATGATGCCTTGGGGACCAATAGACCTGCAGCTTATATCACTGAACCTGGGGCACCCAGAAATATTGTTGTCAGTGCTACACCAAACGGAGAGCAACTGATTTCAGATTTTCATGTACAAGACGGAAGTTTCCTAAAAATGAAAAATGTTTCCCTAGGGTATAGTCTCCCAGATAAAGTAATTGAACAGATTGGATTAAGGCGATTGAGACTCTATGTTGCTGGTCAAAACCTTTTCGTCTTGACCGGCTACAATGGTATCGATCCTGAAATTGGTCAAAATAATACAGGATCCCCTCTGAACATTGGTATCGATCAAGGTTTTTTCCCTCAAGCCAGACAGTTCATCCTTGGTCTTAATATTGATTTTTAATCATCTTAACTCAAAAAACAATCGTAATGTATATAAACAGATTAATTCTTATAGCCGTAGTAGTACTGTTCGCTTCCTGCGCCGAAATAGATGATTTGGAGCCAGTAACTGAAATCAACGCGGATACAGCTTTTAACACCGAAGAGGATGTAGTAGCAAGTCTTAACGCTGCTTATGACCCCTTACAATGGCAATCGGTCCTAGGACAGAACACATTTCCTCTAATGTCACAGGGGGTAAGAGCGGATGATCTCCATTCCCAATCGGCCAGTTTTTGGGCCATAGGGGCGCAATGGGATCAATTCAGCACCATAATTCCATCGTTACCCTCAGTAGCCGCTCTCTGGAGCAAGTGGTATCGCGCGGTGGGCAGGGCCAACTTCACCATAGATCTTGCAGAGAACTTCGACAATTATGAAACCGAAGGGCTTCAACAGCAAATTATTGGGGAAGCCCGGTTTTTAAGAGGTCTTTTCTATTTCGAACTTGTACGCCTATGGGGAGGTGTCCCCTTATTTGAAGAGCCTATTACATCTTCTGAACAGGAGATTTTTAAGCCCCGTTCCACTGCCGCAGAAGTATATGCCTTAATTGAAGCCGATTTGCAAGCAGCCGCCAACATCTTACCGGCAAGGGGTGCAGAACGTGTTCAGGGCTCTGCTACTTCTGGAGCCGCATTGGGATTGTTGACAAAGGTTTATTTGTATCAGCAAAAATGGTCCGATGCCGTAGCAAGCGCAGAACAAGTAATCAATCAAGGGGTTTATAGTTTGGAGGATGAGTTCAGAAACAACTTTTTGCAAACGACGGAATTCGGTCCGGAATCATTGTTCGAAATCAACTACCAAGATGGTCTCTTTGCTGGAGGATTTGTCAATACCAACCAACAACAGGAAGGTTCAGCCATGTGGCGATGGTCATTCCCTTTTCTTGCGGGAACCTATCCTTCATTCAACAATTTTATTCCACGTCAAGATTTAGTGGACTTTTTTGATGATAGCGACCAGAGGAAGGAAGCCTCTTTTCTGTTACCGGGTCAGGTATTGAACTCACCAGGATTGGCCACACTTGGGTTTGACCCGGTCCCTGACAATTTTGGCTACGCCATTGGGGTGAACACCGGGGCGAAGAAATACTTTTTGACTTTTGAGGAAGTGCAAGAACTATTGAATGTTGAGGGATCTCCTCTCAACGAAAAGGTATTGCGCTACGCCGATGTGCTGTTGATGCATGCTGAAGCCTCTCTAATGGGAGGTGGCGGTAACGGTCAGGCATCATTTCAACAAGTAATTGACAGAGCTTATGGGTCGGGTAATCCCGCAGCACCAGACTATTCCATCCAAGGGGTTCGTGATGAGAGACGCAGGGAATTGGCCACCGAAGGGTGGAACCGTTTTACGGATTTGGCCCGTTGGGAGATTTTAGATGGAGGTGGTGTTATCGCTCCCGCACTCCAAGCCATTGGTAAGACTGATTTTTCGTCTCCCCGAGATTTACTGTTGCCCATCCCACAACAAGAAATAGACATTTACCCAGAAGGGATGTTGGAACAAAACCCAGGATATTGATATGAGGACTAACAACAAGAAAGAATACATGGAAACAAAAACGAAAAACATAACTAAAATTGGAGGGTGGCTATTCACCATTCTAGCCCTCATTACATTCATTTCTTGTGAGGAAGAAAAGTTTTTTGACAATCTGGACACCATTTTGCCCTCCTATGTAGATGGTATCCAAAACTTGGATGAAGAAGGAATTGACTGCGGTGGTGGATCTGGTGTTGCCTGTCCTACCTGCAGCGATGGAGTACAAAATCAAGGGGAAGAAGGTATTGATTGCGGTGGTCCGTGCGAGGCCTGCATCCCAACCCCAAGGGCAGACGAGTTACAAAACTCTACCTCCCCTTATTTCTTTACTTTCGAGGCAAACGATGCCGCATCGGGTCGTGACTTGCTCCCGTTACCCCAAGCAAATCAAGGAGTAACATTCAATTTGGGGGTTGCCGACCCTGCTGGCGGAGATGGACTCGTGGGGCAGATATTAAGACCAGAAAACGGTCCCTTTGGCGGCTTTGAGGATTTTAAGTTCCAACCACAACCTGGCCCAATAGACTTTTCTTCGTTCAACAAGTTCTCCATGGATGTTTACATTCCTTCGAGCAATGATTTTTCTGGGAACCTTGAACCCTTGGTGGAAGTTATCCTGCATGACAATGTCGATGGGAATTTCTTCCAAAGATGGACCATCATACCGTTGACCATTGAGGAATCCGATTTTGATTCCTGGGTCACCTTACGATTTGATGGAACCAATGCCGTTTCAGTCAATGATGGTACGCTTTTAAGTGATAATGCCACTTATGATAATATAACCTTACGATTTGGTGGTAGCGGCCATCCGGAAGCTGGGGAATTTTTTGTCCGCGATTTGCAGGTGGTCTCCTCCTTTATCGCCGATGGAACACCAAGGGCGGATGCGCTATCCGGCTCAGGACTGCCCTTCTTTTATACGTTTGAGACCGGTGATGCCGATTCAGGACTTAATTTGTTACCACGGCCAACCAATGAACAGGGTGTGGTCCCCACCTACCGAGTTTCT
>NZ_JANQIH010000057.1 GCF_028282265.1 Allomuricauda sp. | reverse complement strand
CTTCCTGGAAGATGGTGATTTTGTAAGGTTACAAAACGCAACCATTGGTTATAACGTGCCTCTTAGTGGTAATGGCGCATTGAAGAGTCTAAGGCTATCTGTAACAGGCCAAAACCTTTTCTTGATCACCGATTACAGCGGTTTGGATCCAGAAATCAGTGTAGTCGCCGGTACTCCTAACAGTGGTGTTAGTGATGTACTGAACGAATTACCAACCGCAGGTATTGACTATACAGCCTTCCCAAGACCACGGACTATTACTTTTGGCTTAAATGCATCGTTTTAATAAAAATTGTACAAAATGAAAAGAAATCAATTTAAATTTTTAGCGCTCATAGCCAGTTCGGCTCTGATGGTGCTTTCCTGTACCAATTTGGAAATTGAAGAATCCGATTCGATTATCGCAGAAGCTACTGCATTTGATGGTGTTACCGACCCCAGTAGTGTGGTAGATGAACTTTACCGTAATGTTTGGGGCTTCTTAGGAAACCAAGAGAATTGGTATGCCATGAATGAAGTGAGTTCAGATGAGTTTATTGTTCCCACTCGTGGAACCGATTGGGGCGACAATGGAATCTGGAGGGTACTCCACACTCATGATTGGGATTTTACGCACATCTTTATTCTCCGAACGTGGAATGACTATAATCAAACAATTTTCAGGGCTTCTGAAGTGATTGATTCTAGAAGTGAGGCAGACCCGGTTACACTAGCCGAAGCTAAGTTTCTTAGGGCTTTTAGTGCTTGGGTCATTTTAGACAGCTTTGGACAACTTCCCTTTAGAGGGGTAGATGAAGGTCCTGAGATTAATCCTACCATCTTAACAAGAACGGAAGCAGTCAACTTGGTGATTACCGATTTGGAAGAGGCCATACCTTCTCTTCCTAATGTGGCCGCTGGTGCCGATATAGAGCTCCAAAGAGCTAGTGCCCAAGCAGCTAGGTTTTTATTGGCAAGAGTACTGTTGAACAATCATATCTACAACGGTTCTGGAACTCCTAGCACCGATGATATGAACCGAGTAATTACTTTGGTAGATGAGATAGCTTCACAAGGCTACGCCCTACAGTCAGGCTACTTTGATATTTTCAGGGATTCTCCCGATTCTGAAACCATATGGTGGGCAGAAACTTCTGTAGGAAACAATATCTTCAACGGTCTACACTATAACAACACCGGAATCGGTGGAGGTGGATGGAATGGATTTAGCACTTTAGCTGAATTTTATGATTTGTTCGAAGGTGATCCCAACAGTAATCGAGGGGAACTTGATGGAACACCACTTGACGGACAAGAAGAAAGAAGAGGATGGGTTCCGTCAGCTGGAACTCCTTTTACGGATGCTGCAGGTACAGAAGATAATGGAGGCTTTGAGGATGGATCTAATGTAGGTTTAGGATTCTTAATCGGTCAACAATATGCTTTGGATGGCTCTCCTTTGAATGACCGCCCTGGTAATCCATTGGTATTTGAAAAAGACTTCAATTCCATTATAGGTAATAACGAACGTGCTGGAATTAGAGTACAGAAATATGCTGCAAGATTTGGCGCATTCAACAATCATAAAATTATATTTAGATATGCAGATGCTCATTTGATGAAGGCAGAAGCCATAATGAGAAATGGGGGTGACCCTACGGCTTTGGTTAACGAGCTTCGTACAATACGTGGGGCGACTCCTCTTGGAACAGTCGGCGAGCAAGAGTTGTTGGACGAAAGAGGAAGAGAGCTTTACATCGAGTATGTTAGAAGGATTGATTTGATTCGTTTCGGACAGTTTACCAGAGAGTGGGACTTTAAAGTACCTGATGCTATAGGTAATGCCGAAAAAGAATTATTCCCAATTCCACAGACAGCTTTGTTGTCAAATCCGAATTTGCAACAAAACCCTGGATATAATTCAGTCAATTAATCATTACAACAGTATAACAAATAAAAAACCCTGCAAATTGCAGGGTTTTTTTGTATTCAGATTTTGTTATCGGTTCAGATTTGGCATTTGAAAAACCACTTCCAAACGATGGAGTACTTTTCTTTACACCAATAATCAATCCCGTTCAAGAATTATCCATTTGCTCTTGTAAATAATCATTTTCCTTTTGGACTTCTGTAATCCCCAGAATAATCCGTCAAACTATCTTGCCCAAACACTAGTAACAATAACATGATTGGGGAATTTATCATGAAAGGATAATACGGTTAAATCGTCCTATAGGGGCTCCTATTTCTTATTCAAAAGAAAAATATGTAGGTAGACTAGCAATCCTATTAGAAGTAATTCATTAAGCACTAAGCCTTAAGGATTGAAGCATAAATAATAAGTGGAATCTATCTAAACACATACCACAAAACCAAGACAACCGCAATGATTCCGAGTGTCATCCAAATTTCCTTGCTTTTAAAAATGCTCTCCTTTTCTTTGTCTCCACCGTAATCGAAGGTCAAATTCGGATCAAGCTCTTTCGATGTTTTTTGAGTTGCCAAACTAACCGCTACCATAATCACAATACTGGTTACAAACAAGAAAATGGCATAATGCAAAAAGTTCATGGTTACCAGAGTGCCCAACAACGAAGTCTCAGATATTACCAGCCCCCCTTCTTGGCTCATAAACTCCAGCACCAATCGCCCAATTCCTAAAACAAAACCAGTCCATAAAGCAGCTAAAGCTCCCTTCCCATTTATCTTCTTGTAAAAAATTCCCAACAAAAAGGCCGCAGCAATGGGAGGAGAAATATAAGCTTGCACACTTTGCAGATATTTGTAGATTCCGCCTCCTTCTGTCAGTTTTCTCATAAATGGAATCCAAGCCAAACCGACCAAAACTAACAAAATCGTTGCTACTCTTCCAACCAAAACCAACTGCCTTTCAGAAGCATTTGGTCGCCACTGCTTATAAAAATCGAATGTAAACAATGTGGACGTACTGTTGAAAACGCTCGATAAAGAACTCATTAAGGCAGCTAAGAATCCTGCGACCACAAGTCCTTTAAAACCCATAGGAAGCACTCTTAAGATCAGTGCCGGTAAAGCCGCATCCGTAGTGGTTTTGGTTTCCCCCGTAATAGGATTGGTAACCGTAAACATATCAGGAAATTCCGTAACAGAAAGCGCATAGGCAACGATTCCTGGAATCACAAATATGAACAAAGGAAGTAACTTTAAAAAAGCTCCGAAAATAGTCCCCTGTTTGGCTACTTTGATATTCTTTGCAGAAAGTACACGTTGAACAATGAATTGGTCGGTACACCAGTACCAAATACCTAAAATAGGTGCTCCGAGCAGAACCCCTGTCCAAGGATACTCTTTGTTCCTCCAAAGGCTCATGAACGTATCCGGTTCAGGAGCATTATCCTGTATGGCAAGTAACACGTTATCCCAGCCACCAATGGCTTGAAGCCCAAAATATGTAGCAGCAATCCCTCCCAGAATAAAAATAATCGATTGGACCATATCTGTATAAATCACAGCTTTCAATCCACCAAAAACCGTGTAAATACCCGTAGCAATTACCGTCACAATGGCTCCTGTCCAAAAAGGAATGCCGAGCAATACTTCAAAAACCAAAGCTCCAGCGAAAATTGTAAATGATATCTTGGTTAAAACATATGAAATGATGGAAATCAATGAAAGATATACCCTAGAACCCTTATTATATCGCCTTTCCAAAAACTCAGGCATGGTGAAAACACCGCTCTTTATATAAAAAGGAACGAAAACCCATCCCAATAACAACAAAATCAATGCTGCCAGAATCTCAAACTGCGCTTCTGGGAAAGCTCCCCGGGCGCCAGAACCGGACAAACCTATCAAATGTTCAGACCCAATATTACTGGCAAACAACGAAGCACCTATGGCGAACCACCCCAAGTTACGACCTCCCAAAAAGTAGTCTTTCGAGCTTGCTCCACTTTTTTCCTTAACAGTGACAAACCAAGCGATTCCAAAAACCAATAAAAAGTAAAGAGCTATTACAACAAAATCTAGAGTATTCAATCCCATAAGTGAAAGTTTGGAAGGTTGTTAACCTGCAATTTAACTATTTTTTGATTAGATTTTCGCTCAAACTTATTTTGATATCTTTCATCTAATCCAAGTTTGAAAAGAATGTTTATTGCCTTGCTGTTTTAAACCCGCTTATCTTACCCAAATTATAAAAAGAGGTTTTTACTGAATGCCAAGTACTTTCCAGTACACATCTCAAATTAAAGGAGCTTATATTGATTAATTTCAACGGCGTATTTTCTAGAAATAAATATTTTAAAGTGTTGATTTTTATAGTTTTACAATATTAGAATTCAGTTAGTTTTACTATTGACAAATCTGATTTTTAAGTTTCAACAATCAATGATTAACCCTAAAGGTCAATTGTCGACAAAAATTATCATATTAGCACTCCATTAGTTAGGCCTTATGTTCTTAAAAAGTTAATTTTACAATTACCTAACATGAGCATCTTCCGAGTAC
>NZ_JANQIH010000009.1 GCF_028282265.1 Allomuricauda sp. | reverse complement strand
CATGCTGTCGTTGCTGAGCACTGCGGCCACATGATGCCACACATTTGCTTGCATTTTGGGAGTGCTTACAACTTCGGGCCAACCAGTACCGGTGCCTATAGTAAAACTCAGACTCCCGTTATTCCCACATCGTAAAACAAAACCGGATTGGTTTCCTTCATCCTTTCCAACTATTGTTCCTTGCCACTGCTGTGCTTTCCATTGACTTGCATTGATCCATGCCTCAATGGTCAAGCTGTCCGAGTTAAATATGGAGGAATTCCCCAATACCACCACCTTATCATCTACGCCATCAAAAAGGAGGCTATTATTTTGGGCTAATAGGGGTGAAACAAATAGGGTGGCCGAAAGAAGGGATAGGAAAAATAATTTCATAGAATGATGAAAGAAATAACGTCCAAGGTATCTAAAAAGATGAATTCTTTGATGGTTTTTATGTCAGAGGAAAGGGAAAAGAGATATTCAACTTTTGAAGCCAAATTGATCGATACAGTGTTTTGACCTCCCCGTTGAAACCCTTTCTTGTCGCGTCTCTTTTTCTGTTGGGTCGTAGGTCTATTTGCAATTCACTTCCCAGTATCAGCCTTGGGCAGACCTGGAAAACTTCATTTTCCCATGCAAAGGCGAGAGAAGATGGCTCTCATTACTTCCTTTTGAGAACTTGATCAAGGATAGGGATTCCTGGCCAGCCTAGGTAAGCTTCCCTTGATTTTGACACCTTTCACTTCCTGAAATGAAAATATATAACAGCCTAAAAACCTTACTTTTGTGGAAACTTTAGGCATTAATCATGTTCAGAATTCTATTCTTAATCCTCCTTTCAACCTCAATTGGTTTTGGCCAGTCAGGCCAGTTGGAACCCACTTTCGGAATAAATGGAATTGTTAAATTCCAACATATCTCTGGAAATGAAACCGCAAGAGCCATTGTTGAAGATGATCAGGGCAGATTGGTAATTACCGGTTCGGCTTTGTCCTTAGGCCCTCCCCTTGGAGAGTTTCCCTATATCACTAGATTAATGCCAAACGGAGACCCCGATCTGAGTTTTGGAAATGGGGCTTTTGTTGAATTACCTGACCTGGGACCAGATGTCATTCCTGAAGCGCTGGCCTTCAATCCGATAAATCAGAAGTACTATATCATTGGAAGAATTAGAAGTCAAACCGGACCACTTTGGGACCTTTTTGTATTGGCTTACGATACCGTAGGAGTAATGGATTCATTGAATTTTGGCACAGACGGGGTGGCAATATTTCCTTCGACCAGTAATGCGGTTTTCACAAGAATCAATATCCAAAACGATGGAAAATTGCTAATCGGAGGTTTCAAAACACGCTCTAGTTCGATGCCACCGGATACTACAAATGTCTCAATTCTCCGCCTTTTTCCTGATGGCCGTATTGACTCTACTTTTGGTCAAAATGGATATGCTGAGCCAAATTTCCATGCCTCTCCCTCGGAATATTTTAAGGACTTTTTTATCGATGAAAAGGAAAGGATTTTTGGGGTTGGGAGTATTCGGGAAGGATACTCAATTCAACGCCCATTTGTTTTTAGGTTTAGCAAGGATGGGCAACCTGATCTTTCATTTCATAATTTAGGCTATACTCTAATTGATACAGCTCAGGCAAGACCATTCGGTGTTTGGTCAATGGATCGCCATATAACTGGAGACTATATAATTGCCGGTGCGTACAATAGCACACTAATTTATCCTTGCCTCATGCGAATAGATACCCTTGGGAACTTAAAACATAATTTTGGGAATGGTGGATTTGCCATTTATTCCACCCCTATGGATGGAGGGTTTTCTAAATGTATCAATCAAGGGGATGGAAGAATTCTCGCGCTTGGTGGCGTTCAAACTTTTTCTTCCATTGCCGATGTGCTGGTTGGAAAGTTCACAAAAACAGGTTTTCCAACTGCGGGTCGATTTGGACCCACAGGTATTGAAACCTACGATTTCAATTCTTCATATGAGACTGCATATGACATGGTACTAACAAAAGATTCCGGTATAGTGGTCATAGGAAATATAGGATTTCCTTTGGGTGAGAGTTTTGCCTTTAAGGTCCAGAATGAATTCAACGTTGGACTTAGATCAGCAATCAAGTCCGGAGCCCTTGAGGTTTTTCCCAACCCCGCCAAAGACCAACTCAATATTTCCGGAGTTGGAATCTTGGATTATGAATTGGGAATTATGAATTCTTTTGGGAAGGAATTCCAAATCGAATACCGGCAAAAAGGGGAGGAACTGGTGGTCAATACTTCTGACCTTTCCCCAGGGCTTTACATTTTCAGGATCTCGGATGGGGAGAGGGAGTTTGTGGAGAAGGTGATGATAGAATAGAGTGAGTTTGAGAGTGGGGGTGAGAGCCCTTTCACTTCCCAATACAAAATCGACTAAAGATCGCCCCCAAAACCTCATCATTGGTCACCTCGCCGGTGATCTCACCAAGATGAACAAGAACCTGACGCATATCCTCGGCTAACAAGTCCGAAGAGCGGGGAGTATCAAGGCCTTCAAGTAAATCTCTTAGAGAATCGCCGGCCTTTTTAAATGCTTCATAGTGGCGGGCATTGGTGACGATAATCTGGTCACGATGAGGTTTTTTCATGTTTCCGGTCTTGGATGGGATTGGCAAAATTAGGAGGCATTGGAAACTTGTGAGTGAGAGGTGAAAAAGGAACAAAAGGAAATCTAGTTTATGGTTTCCGCAAGGTTATTCACTAACCTTTGACTTTTTTTTCAGAAGCTAACCAGAAGCCGATGTCCACCATGATAAACAATCTGAATTTCCCTGTTTTCAGCGAAAAAAAGCGTGAGGAAAATCTCAATTACCACCAACAATTTTTCCTAAGTGTTAATCAACCGAATAAAGAGTTGCCACAGGAATACCCTTTTCTTTGGTATTTGTGAATGGTTTCTAGTTCTTAATAAACTTCAAATCATAAGTATCATCCGAAGTTTTTACCCGAAGGATATAATACCCTGGAGGTAGAAATGATATATCCAATTTCCCCTCAGAAACGGAGTTGCTCGTAAGGGAATATTCATATCCCTTGTTGTTTAAAACAGTTATGCCTTGTGCCACAAAGCCCTTGGGCAATTCTACAAAAAGTGATGAATTGGCCGGATTGGGATATAGCACTATACTTTTATTTGAAGTTTCTCCCAATCCGAGAACCTGAACAAATATGCAATTCGATGTGTCTATGCAAAAGCCATCTGAAACCACCACGGCATAATTCCCTGTTGAAGTCACCGTATATGATGAATTTGTTTCGCCTGGTATCGCTACAAATCCGCTGTCACAATTGACCCATTGATAGCTTATACCAATTGCATTCGAAGTCAATGTTCTATCATTTGTGGAAACTGATGTATCCAATTGGATAACATCGAGACTCAGGTTTACGGTACTATCGCAACCAAAAGCATCACTGAATACTTCGGTGTAATTTCCAGAGACTGTCAACACCTGAGATCCGAAGAAAAAAGTATCTCCTTTACAAATTTGGGCAGAAGTATTCAGCAATGAGCTGTTGTTAATAACCAGATCTAAATAGTGAATTGAGTCACAGCCATTGCGGTTTATAAAGAAAGCGGAATAATTTCCACTAGAATTGAGGTACTGGTTTGCTGGAGCCCAGAAAAAACTATCACAATCAATTGCCGTTTGCGAGATTGAATCGCTGTAGTTAATGGTCAGGTCGATGGACAAAATGGAATCACAGCCATGGACATTTAAGAAGGAGGCGGTATAAATTCCACTGGTCGTTAAATATTGATTTAAAGGCTGCCAGAAGAAGCTATCACAATCGATAGCAACCTGATGAATTGAATCGGAATGGTTTATTGTTAAATCTAACACCCATATGGAGTCGCAACCATCGGCATTCGTGTAGGTTTCAGAATAGACTCCTGTGGCAATATAGGTCTGATTATTGACTCCCCAGGTAAACGAATCACAAACCACGGCACTATCGTACATCGTAACGCCTGCTAAAATGGAAATATCAAGAACAAGTACAGAGTCACATCCATTTACATTAATGGTGCCTGAGTCAGTGGTGGATGCGTAATATGTTACTCCTGTTACATCCCAGAAAAATGAATCACAAGCTGAAACCATAGAATAGGATGTGTCCGGATCGCTAAGGAAAACCTGAACCTTTAGCCTTGATTCACTTTCACATCCGATGATCTGCGAGGCATAATAAAATGCAGAATCCACTAGGGTAGTGGTTTTGGCAAGTTCAGTTCCACCTATTGGAGAACTGTACCATGATATATTTGAGCTGTCGATCGATAAAAATTCCAAGGTGGAACCCTGACAAGAGATTTCTGTGGTATCACCAGTTGGGGCACTAATATTGCACTCGGTAAAGCCGTTAAAATAACCAAATCCGCTCCCAAAATTTTCACTTATAGCATTTCCCACAAGAAGCATGGAAGGTTTTCTTACTATGACCTCGGCATTATCTGCTCTTCCAGGATTCCAAGAAGTGGGAACCCCCGTGGATTTACTTAGTTCAGCAAATCCATCTCTCAAAGGTGTCCCAACCCTGTTAAACCATCCGCTGACATAGATCAGATCTTTGTATACTTCAAGACCGGTGACTCTGTTATCCGGAAAAGGAAACCAATTTAGCAGCGTGCCCCCAGTATCAACAGCTCCTAGGTTGGGTCGCGGTAAACCACCAATTGTGGTAAAATCTCCTCCGATATAAACTATTCCACTATCAATGGCTAGCGCATTGACATCTCCATTGACATTTGGGTTCCAGGGAGTAAGGATGCCGGTGGCAATATCTATGGCCGCGGCGTTATTGCGCGTTTGGCCGTTAATAGAGGTAAATCTGCCGCCCAAATACAATACTCCGTTGTATTCTTTTATATCGGTAATAAAACTCCCAAAAAAGGAGTTCAGTTTAAATGGCAATAGACTCCCAGATGGCAAACTTATAGCCCCCAAATTAGGTCTGTGTTGTCCATTTACACTCCCAAAGCTTCCCACGAAATAGAGAATGGAATCAAGAATTATGAAATCCCTTGAAACGACGTCAACATCATTTGTCCATGAAGTAAAAGCGCCGGTAGTTCTGCTCAATCCGACCAAATATTCTCCAACCCTGTTCCGACTAACGATTAACAGACTATCCCATATTCCAACCTTTGTTATTTCTGGAATAGAACTTGTGTTATTAATGCTGATCTGCGGGTCCCAATTTGTGGGAAGCCCGGTATTAAGATCAATTTGAGCCACTTGTTGTCGGGTCTTACCACCTATACTCGTAAAAAAACCACTGACCAAAAAATCGTTATCAACCTCGAAAATTCTATAGCCGCCTGTATTAATACGACATCTCCATGGAGTAACATTACCGGACAGGTCCACATTCGCGGTCCCCTTTACAAGTTCTCCCCCCATGAAGTCAAACACGCCAACAATATAGAACGACCCACCATAATGGATCATATCTTCTACATTATGATCTGCATCCGGATTCCAAGAGAGTGGGATTCCCAAAATTGGTTCTACTGCCGCCAGACGGTTCCTCGGACTCGAACCAACATTTTGGAAATCTCCTCCAATATAAATTGTGTTGCCGACGATTTCTAAGGTATTAACATCACCGTCCACCTGTGGATCAAAAACAGTGGGCAATGCAAGATCCATATCAATCGCTCCGAGGTTTCTCCGGTTTGTGCTAAACCTCATGGTATTAAACCTTCCTCCAACATACAATACATGCCCTCTTAACGCCATGTCGTTAACTACTCCCTGAACATCGCACCTGAACGAAGTAACACCTCCACCCACCACAATTTGCGCAACTCCCCGCCGTGGTGTGGAGCCCGTACCATTGGGGTTGTCAAAGCTGCTGAAGCTTCCTCCAACTATTATAGTATCTCCACCATAATGCACTATGGTATTAACATCATCACTGCAATCTTCATCCCAATTCAAAACGCTTCCATCTGTCAGAATGGCCGCAAGGTGTTCGTATCCAAATCCGTTTACCTCACCAAATCTACCCCCTATGATTATGGTGTCACCAATTCGTTCAATCGCATAAACAGATCGGTCTGTATACGGAGCCCAATCTGTAACGTCTCCATTTTGGTCCACATGGACCAGGTTATTTCTAACACTGTCTTTCCATTTAGAAAAGCTTCCAGCGATGTACCACCCGCCGTTTCCGTCGGAAACCATGTCATAAACCCGTTCTACGAAATTCCTTGAGGCATCTGGCTCCCCGGTAAGGGGATCGATGAAAGCACCGCTTTCATAATACGGTCCAACATATTGAAAACCCCCTCCCACGTAAGCCACTGAATTGGCAGAGTCGATCAGAATATCTTTGACCCTGCCATTGGGAAACCACCAATCTTCACGCAGATTTAAGTTTTCGGCACTGTTTTGAGCCAAACCGTTGTAGAGGGGTAATACAAGAAAAAGGTAGAGAATGTAAAAGATTTTTTTCATGTCACTTGAAGAAAGGAAATACGGTTACTGTACAACTATCCGAACTAACCTCGGACCAAATTTAAGGGTTTTACGGTCTTCTTTTTTATCATTTTTAATCAAAAATAGACCTTAGGTCGATCGGTATCCCAAACTCGTTTATATTTTCCAATACCATAACAGGAGACGTTGCGCTGGGTATCATTAGTCAGATATCATAGTAGGGCAGATGCAAAAAGGTATTGCAGACTTTTTTAAATAACCAATTGCCATTTGTCAATTTTCTTCCCAACGGACCTTTACCACTTTTTACTCGGTTGTCTTACTTATGGCCAAAAAGGACGATACCTTATTAATTGAATGATACGTAAATTCCCAGAACTGGCTTTTGGAAGACCATGCATTAGGAGTAATAGTAGTCTTGCGATCTTCAGGGACACTCGAATAATTTTTCCAAACGATTGAATCATTCTCTTGAATGTATTTTAAACCGTTGAAAATTCGATCATATGATTGCTTTATCCATTCACTTTCCGATACAGGCCTTCGCCAAAGTTTCGGCACGCGCAGAAGTTTCATTTTCCAATACAAAATCGACTAAAGATCGCCCCCAAAACCTCATCATTGGTCACCTCGCCGGTGATCTCACCAAGATGAACAAGAACCTGACGAATATCCTCGGCTAACAAGTCCGAAGAGCGGGGAGTATCAAGGCCTTCAAGTAGATCTCTTAGAGAATCGCCGGCCTTTTTAAATGCTTCATAGTGGCGGGCATTGGTGACCAGGGTCTGGTCGCCCTGGGGCTTTTCCTTTTGGATCCAGTCGCTGATGTCCTGTTTCAGATCCTCCAGTCCCAGTCCTTCCTTT
>NZ_JANQIH010000295.1 GCF_028282265.1 Allomuricauda sp. | reverse complement strand
ATTCCATGATACGCATGTCTTTAGTGACCCCTTGCAAGAGTTTGAAGGTAGCGTGGTAGTTGGCTGCGGTGCATTTTTCCCCAAGTACCTCTCTGCCCTCGAACATCAAATGCTGCCGGTTCTGCTTATAACGTGAATGATTTTTTTTCACGTCGATATGCGGCCAATAGCCAATGGGGGCCAACACTTGGGAAGCACGTTTTACTTGCGCTGGGGTGCGCTTTTCCTGCCATTCCAACAAAAATTCCAGTTCGGCTTGGGTTTGGTCGGAACTATTCGCAGGAAAGGCCATGGCATTTTTTAATTGGTCGATTTGATTTTTGGTCAAATAAGCCGGTGCCATCAAGGTATACGACAGCGCTACAGAATTGTATTGGTCAGGGGTAAAGGACAGTGCGTCCAATGGACTTCGCTCTGGATTGGGCTGGGCAACCAATAGTTGCAATTGCAGATAATGATTTTTAGCAGGTTCCAAAGGGTGTAGGGATTGAGCGTAGCCATAACTACTGGTTATAAGCCACAAAAAAAGAAGGACTGTTCGCATGAGTAAGTTCATTTAATCATTAAATCGCCTATTTACGATATACGAATTTAATAATTTGAATGAAATAAGGAAAGATTTCTAAAAACTATTATTTTTGGTTTAAGGTACCTACCAATTCTGCGAACTTTTCTAGAAGTTGATAGTTCAGCTCGTAATGGGTAAACTTGTCTTGTCGCTCGGTAAGAAACAACCCCGCTTCCCTTAAAATCTTTACATGTTGCGATATGGTGGACTGTGAATAATCAAACATTTCAACCAAGTCTTTATTACAGGTCACATTGTCAACTCCTTTTCCATTGTTTTTTTCTGAGAGATAACGTACCAAGGCCACTCGGACAGGATGTGCCAATGCATCAGCGATTTTGGCGACCTCATAATCCTTTTCATTGATGTATTTGCTTGAAATTTCGGTACGTATTCGCATAGTCCATCGTTTATCACAAATGTACGATTAAAGGTTTGTTCTGCTTCATTTCAATACTAATCCAAACGCTGGTAAATCCCGAACTTCCATTTTTACTTCAGACATCAGACATCAGACATCAGACTCCAGACACCCGACTTCCAACTTTTTTCATCTTTAGTGCAACCCTTTACTTTTGTGGTTGTCTTTAGCCATATAAGGCATCAACCTAAACCTTTTGGAAACCGACATCCGCTTTACACATCAAACCTTGGTTGAGCAATGCAAAACCGGAAATACCAGTTCGCAATACGAGCTGTATGGTCTGTATGTAGATGCTATGTTCAACGTAGGGCTTCGGTTTTTGGGGAATCAGGAAGATGCCGAGGATATTGTACAGGACAGTTTTGTGGACGCCTTTAAAAACCTGCACCGCTTTAAGTACGAGAGCAGTTTTGGGGCCTGGCTCAAACGAATTGTCATCAATAAGAGTATCAATCACCTGAGGGTGAAACGCATTCCCTTGGTTCCCATGGAGGCCCATGAGTTTCATTTGGCCGATGAAGAACCCGAGGAGGTTGATGCGGTCGATATCCAAAAAGTAAAACTGGGCATGGCACAATTGCCCGATGGGTACCGACAGATCATCAGTCTGTATTTGATTGAAGGTTATGACCATGTGGAAATCAGTGAAATATTGGGCATATCGACCAATACGTCCAAATCGCAATACCACAGGGCAAAGAAAAAACTATTGGAAATCATAAGTGAATTGTAATGGACAATTTTGAAAAACATATCAGGGAAAACGCCGCCCAGTTTGACGAGCACAAGGCAGACCAGGCCAAACTTTGGGCAAACATTGCGGCAGCACTGAAAAAACCAGAACCCAAGGTAATTCCTCTTTGGAAACGCCCCATGCTCCGCGTTGCAGCTAGCTTGGTTCTGTTGCTGGGAATAGCCAGTTTTATAGGATTGTCCATTTATGGCGGCGGTTCCGCGGAAACCCAATATGTTTCCAAAGAGTTGCTTGATATTGATAGACACTACCAAGGTTTGGTATCGTACCAGGTACAATTGGTTCGAAACAATCCCGACCTAACCGAAGAAGACAAGGCTGAGTTTTTGTCCTTTATGGATGAACTCGATGCCGAATATGAGACCCTTCGTGAAGAAATGCGAAAAAATTTAGACAATGAGCGGGTTTTGGAGGCTATAGTGGCCAATTACAAAAAACGTATTGAACTCATTGAAAATTTGTTACATCAAATAAACGATTCCAAAAAAACCGATGAAGATTATGGCTACACATTGTAAAATATTCCTGTGGATGGCCCTGGTGCTGTTTTCGGTGCACGTTGGTACCGCCCAGGAAAGGGTATCCAAAACCGTGGAAGAAAGTTTTGCGTTGAACAGTAATGGCGAACTTCAACTGGAGAACAAATACGGCAACATTACCTTAACGGGATGGGAACAGGATAGGGTCTCTGTAAAAATCGAGATTAAGGTGAACCATCGCAAACGGGACAATGCCAAGGATTTGTTGCGCAGAATAAACCCTGAAATCAAGTCAAGCAATGGTTATGTATCCATCGTTTCGAAAATCTCCAATAAGAACACCGGTTGGTTTGCAGATTTCTTTAATCGTACCAATCCTATAGATTCCGATCGCAGTCATGTACAAATCGATTATGAGGTTTTCTTGCCAAAAAAAGCAAAACTTAAGGTGACCAACCGTTTTGGAGATGTACTTATAGAAGGTTGGAGCGGGTCACTAAATACCTTGATTGAACACGGAGACCTATGGATTGGTGAAGATTTGAACAAGGCGGACATCATCTTGAAATTTGGAAAGGTAAGGGCTCGAAACTTGAACTATGCCAGCTTGAATCTAAAAAATGGAGAACTGGATATGGAAGACTCCAGAAGTTTGCGATTGAACAGCAGTGGAACCGAAATGAAAATGGGCATGGTGAATTCGCTTGAGTTGTATTCCAACAAGGATGACATTGCCATTGCCGAAGCCGGTACCATTTATGGGGATTTGAAGTTCAGTACCGTGAATTTGGATGGTCTTGCGCAAGATGCGGATTTGACCATGAAGATTGCCGATTTTAGAGTGCGGCAAATCATACAACCAGAGACATCGATAACCCTTGAACAGGAATCATCGGACATCAGTTTAACAATCAGCGACTTTTCACATCGCTTCGAAGCTACTTTGGAACAGGGCGTGGTACGCTTGCCCAAGTCGTTCGAAAATGTAAAATCCGATATGCTGGACAAAGGTCGAAAACTGAGAAAAATTGAGGCGACCTATGGAAAGGAGAAACAGGGCTCCATCCGTATTAATGGAATCAAAGGTATCGTAACGCTCCGTGAATAATTTTTTAAATAAGGTGCAACCCTTTGCTAATTCAATTGTCTTTAGAAAAAACCCGTCTTGCTATAGGGCAGGTCAATCAAAAAACCATCAAAATGAACAATCTAAAAACATTTTTATTACTCCTTTCTTTTCTGTCAATTCTTGGCGCAAGGGCTCAAGATGATGAAGCAAATTATATCACTTTTAATGATCGAAGAAACGTTGTCCACGGTGTATACATGGGCTTTGGGCTTGGCTATGGGGAAATCGATGGCGAAGATACCTATGTGGCTAGCTTTAAAGTAGCCTATGTGGCCAATCAACAATTTGAAGTGGGCTTTCTAGCCAAAGGCCTGTATTCCAGACAAGATATTTTTAATCCGAGGTCCGGTACTAATGATGACCTGTTTGCGGGTTACGCGGGATTTCATTTAGAACCTATTCTTTTTGGTAAATCTGCGGTAAGTCTTTCATTTCCGGTTTTCATCGGAGGTGGCGCTGTAGGTTACGTGGACCGCGATACTATTGATAATGATGAAGATTTTGATGTGAATGATGATGATGTGGATCCTGTTTTTGTGCTCGAGCCCGGGGTAAGCGCTCTTTTTAATATTTCGAGATATGTTCAGATAGAAGCTGGTCTCAAATATCGTTTCTCAAGTGAAATAGAATTGGCGGACAGTCCGATTGACCGCATTAACGGATTCACCAGTGAAATAGGAATTAAGGTAGGTATTTTCAACATGGGGCGAAACCGTTATAAAAAACAGCTGGACTGATGAAAAATACACAGAAAAGACCGTCGGTTCCCATTCAAACCTTAAAAGTCTACTCAAAGGACGAGATAGTATTTACCAAAGACGATAAAGAGAATTGGTTGCCAGTTCGGTTCAATTGGGCGCCGGTACAAACAGCATAAATAACGTTTAAACATCAATCAAATGAAATCAAGATTAATTTATGGCCTAATCATGGCCACCGCCCTTATTATGTCCTCTTGTGACAGCGAATCCATAAGAGCTTCAAATGAAATTTCAACCGTGGAATATTCTTTTTCAGGGTATAGCGGCTTACAAGTATCTAGCAATTTTGAAGCCTTTGTACGGTTTTCGAATAGTGAAGAAAGCATTGAAATAGAGGCGAATGAAAATCTTCAAGATAAGATTATCGTTTCCAAAGATGGCAACACCTTAAGAATAAGATTGAAAGACAATGTCGGCATTCGGGGTAATGCAACACTCAAGGCCTATATTACCACAACGGAAATTTCTAATTTCCAGACTTCCGGAAATTCTCTTATCGAGCTTGAAAACTTATTGGTAACGGATAACCTAAACTTGCTAGCTTCTGGTAATAGTCGGTTTTTAGGAAACGTGGATGTAGAAAGACTAACCGCAGATGCAACAGGGAATTCTGTATTGAATGTGTACGGATTGGCTGCAAACATTAACGCTAGATTAGAAGGAAATAGTCTGATGAAGGACTATGATTTGTTCACCGAAAACTTGACTTTAAGTATGTCAGGTGGTAGTGAGGTCTTCCTTTCGGTTTCCAATACTATTGATGTGGATGCATCAGGTAATAGTGAACTCAATTATAAAGGAAATGCGGAAATCGTTCGAGAACGCCTAAGCGGGAATTCAAAAGTGAGGAAAAGAGGTTGAAGAAAACACGATAATCCACTAAAATTATAGTTTGAATACAATGTCTTTAATGCATTTAACTTCTATTTTTGCAGAAAAATAAACCCTAAAACTGGGCAACATTTAGGTAAAATAAAGGGTTTCCAAATACTGGAAACCCTTATTTTTTGATAATTGTTGGAAGATTCGAACCTTCGGCGGTCTGCTTGTAATGCTTCTCTTGACAAAGGTTTTGGAAAACATTGATGAAACCTTAATAGTTAAATCTTGGGAAGAAAATAAAGAATTCCTCCATTCATATTTTTTGTGGCACAGATTAAACTGAATATTTTATGATATATTCCTGACAACAAAATTTTATTCCTAATAATGAACGGGATTATAGAAAAATTCATCAAAAATGCTTCTATACAAGTAGTACACTACTTAAATTGTCTGATTATGGGAAAAACTATTTTTGGAATCCTGCTCTTCTTGGCTTTTGCCCTTAGTTGTATGAACAAAGTTAAGGAAGTAAAAATGGCCACTTCTGCAAAAGAGGAAGTACTTCCAAATGTGGTTTTCATCTTTATTGATGATCTGGGCTATGGGGATTTAAGCTGCTATGGCAATCAAAAAATGGAAACACCCAATTTTGATGCCTTGGCCAAAAACGGAATTCGTTTCACTCAATTTTATAGCAATGCTCCGGTTTGTTCACCCTCAAGGGTAGCCTTTATAACTGGTCAGTATCCTTTTAGGAGACGGATTCATGGGGTAGTGGGCAGCACAAAGAACAATAAGGAACGACGACAGGCCAATTTTTTGGATACCGTAGGGCCATTATTGCCCAGACTTTTGAAGAAAAATGGCTACGCCACTGCTCAAGTTGGAAAATGGCACATGGGCGGAGGAAGGGATATCAATGAAGTACCTTACCCCACCGATTATGGTTATGATATGTCCTTAGTCGGTTTTGAGGGAATCGGGGACCGCATCTTGGATAACGACCATTTTTTGAGTGACATGAGTGCCAAATTGGGCAAAGGCAATATCATGAGAACAGATAAGCATCGCATTACGGAAATTTATGTGGATAGTTCATTGGCATTCATTAAGCGAAATAAAGACACGCCTTTTTACTTAAGTTTTTTTCCAGGTGATGTACATGATCCCTTTAAACCTACCGAAGAACAGACTTCAGAATTTAGGGCTATTGCAAGAGATGAAGAAGAAGCCAAGTTTTTTGCTGTGTTAAAGGAGACGGATATACAAGTAGGAAGATTGATTCAGGGAATAGAAGATATGGGCCTGACGGAAAATACCATATTCATCATGTCAAGTGATAATGGCCCAACCGATTGGCCGCGGTATTATAAAAACGGAGGGCAACCCCCATCAAGTCAAGGCAATCTACGAGGTCGAAAATGGAGTCTGTATGAAGGAGGCATACGTGAACCTTTAATAGTACAGTGGAAAGGTCATTTGCCAGAAAATAAAGTAGATAGCACCACAGTGGGAGCTGTGATGGACTTATTTCCTACGATAATGAATTTCACAAATACGGATTTTTATAAAATTTCATCAAAATTGGATGGGATTGCGCTGAACCAGTCAATAAAAGGAACGCCCCAGCAAAGGCAGAAACCCATTTTCTGGTACTTTCCCAATGTTCCAACACCAGGAAATCCTGATTTTTTGACGCCGAAGCTCGCAATGCGTGACGGGGACTGGAAGCTTTTGGTTAATGAAGATGGTACTGGGCCTCAATTGTATAACTTAAAGAACGACCCACAGGAACAAACTAACCTAGCTGGTAAAGATTTGGATAGGGTAAAAGAATATACCGAAACGATTCTAAGCTGGTATTCTAAAAATGTTGTTTTTGTTGATTAATTAAATAAATGTGAAAAATAAATTTGTATCTGTAGTACTACGTTTGGTCGTCATATTAGGCTTGAATGCTTTTAAGACTAAAAAAATTAAGAAATATCTAACAGGCCTTTTGTTTTTATTGGCGACGTTCATAAATATGTATGGACAAGAAAGCAATGAAGAGACCAAGCCAAATATTTTAATGATTCTGGTTGATGATTTAAAACCTACGCTGGGTAGTTATGGAGATGGTGTCGCCATTAGTCCAAATATTGACAAGTTGGCAGCTAGTGGACTACAATTTAATCGAGCCTATGTTAATCAAGCTGTATGTGGACCTTCCCGCTATAATTTGATGTTGGGCATGCGCTCGACCAGTTCTGGTATTTATGGTTTTGGGAGGAATTTTCGAAAAACGATGCCAGAAGCCGTCACGCTTCCCCAGTATTTTAAGGAAAACGGCTACCATGTGGAATCCATGGGAAAAGTATACCATGTTGGACATGGACAAGGGGATGACGAACTTTCTTGGAGTGTGCCATCTCGGAAGGATAAAGTCATTGAATATATTGTTCCAGAAAGTAAGGAAGGTGAACTGACCCGCGAGGAAGCTTTTTTTGAGAACAGTAGGAAGTACATCAAAGATTTACCTCCAAATAGACAATTACCTAGGGGTGCGGCCTGGGAAATGCCTGATGTACTTGACGATGCTTATGCCGATGGCCGAATAGCGCGCCATGCCATTGACCGATTGCGAAAATTGGGTAAGGGAGAAAAACCCTTTATGATGGCCGTTGGCTTTGCACGACCCCATTTACCTTTTTCCGTGCCAAAGAAATATTGGGATATGTACGATCCAGCAAAGCTTCCAATGCCAGAATTTGAGGAATTCCCTGAAGATTCCCCCAAAATGGCCCAGAAAAGAGGCGGTGAAATCACACAATTTTTTCCTGTACCCGAAGACAAAGATGCGGAGTATTCCGAAGAGCTAAAACGTAACCTTATTCATGGATACTATGCCAGTGTCAGTTATATGGATGCCCAATTGGGCAAGGTCATGAATGAGTTGGAACGTTTGGGATTGGATAAGAACACCATTGTACTGCTTTGGGGTGATCACGGTTGGCACTTGGGCGATCATGGTATTTGGACGAAGCATACCAATTACGAACAGCCCACACGAATTCCCTTCTTGATGCGGGTTCCAGGGATAACACAGAAGAAAACAACCACACAACAGTTTATGGAAACGGTAGATATCTATCCAACCTTGGTAGATCTGGCGAAATTACCCCAACCCAAGGGAATCCAATTGTTGGATGGCATTAGTTTGGCACCCTCAATCTCAAAGCCAGATATGGAGATAAAAGACCATGTCTACCATTGTTTTAAAAAGGGAGGATACGTAGGTGAAGCCATCAGAAATCAACGTTACCGAATGGTACGCTGGACGAATACCAAAAATTACGATGATGTGGCCTACGAGTTATACGACTATAAGGAAGACCCGTTAGAAACTAAAAACGTGGCAAAAAAGAATAAGAAGGTCGTAAAAAATCTAGAGGCCATTTTAGACAACTACCCTAGAGCTCAGGAACTGCAATAATTAACAAAGGCATTAATAAAAAGGAATTCTTTCTTTAGTTAAAGACCAGTAAGTTGCTCGATTAGTTTTGTTTCCTCAGGGTCATAAGGAGTGCCATCAGCTCTAAAAACCTCATGAAACCAGACATCGGGTTCTTTTGTAAACTTTTCACGATTGCTCTTCCACGGATACTTGGTTTGGGTTTTACCATCGACCAACCCCCAATTGATCATCCCAATTTGGTGTTTTTTGCCAAGAGGTAGGTGACTTTGAAAGGTGCTTCCAGCGGTTCGGGCCATATATTCGGTACAGATTAGGGGTTTGTTGTACCGCTTTAACTCAATAATTCGTTTCTCAAAATCTTCAGGGTTGGAATAATGGTGAAAGGTGATGATGTCAGACTGCTCTAGTTGCAATTTTTGAAGCGGTTCCAAAACTTCGTGGGATGACCAATCCCCACCACCCCAAATACCTGAGGTCAAAGGCTGTTTAGGGTCTACGCTACGTGCCCATTCAAAACTCTTCTCCAAAAGGGGAATCACGTAAGAAGTTTTACTTCGCGCAATGCTATCTGGGGAGACTTTCCATTTGCCATTATCAGGTTCGTTCCATAGGTCCCAGCCCAACACACGTTCATCCTCCCTAAACTTTGTAATTGTGCCCTTTATGAAACGTTCATAACGAGGATATTGTGTAGAATCTCGAAGTGCGGTATGACCCGGGCTCTCGACCCATCCCGAATTATGTCGATGTGGCAGGGGCTCAGGTTGCTTCCCCAATTTTGGTTCATCGTTCCAGCAAGAATCAAAGAAAACAAACAGAGTTTTGATGCCATGTTTGTCAGCAACCCCCAAATAATCGTCCATTCTTTTATAAAGTCCTATTGAATCGCTTTTGTGCAATAGGTCATGCAGATACACCCGCATCACGTTCATTCCAATTTCTGAGGCCCAGCCCAGTTCTTCATCTATCATTTCAAGGTCAAAGGTTTCAGCCTGCCACATTTCCAATTGGTTGATAGCTGAACGCGGATTGTAGTTGGCTCCCACCATCCATTCTTGTTCGGCATACCACTTATGTGCCTGTGTACTGTCCCAAACGGTTCTATCTGAGATGATTTCAGCCTCAACAGTTTTCGTTTCCTTTGGCTTTGTCTCTTTACAGGATAAAACCAAAAAGGTTAGGATTCCCGTTGTAATTATCAGTTTTTTCATTTTTTATCTATTAGCTGTTTTAGGCTTTTTTCAAATTCCTCAATTTTTTCAGGGTGGGATTCTGCCAAATTGATTTGCTCACCCAAATCGTCCTTTAAATTGAATAGTTGTGGTACTTTCATCAAACCAGATTCTATTTCTTTTTTATTTTCCATCCAAGTGGGAATCTCCTTTCCTTCAGGTAAAGGCCGAATGTATTTCCAATCGCCTTCTCGGTAGGCTAGGGTAAAACCTTCTTCGAGCATTGCTTTGCGCCCTTTTGTTGATTTTCCTATCCAGGCTTTCCAATGGTTTTCGCTGTCGATGATATCATCTGATAGTTCAATATTTAGATGTCCTGCCAAAGAAGCATAGATATCCAGCTGATTCATCATAGCATTCGATTCCATGGGTTCAATGGTTCCAGGCCAATAAGTGATGGTAGGAACCCGGCTTCCGGCTTCATAAATACTATACTTACCTCCCCTGAATGGTCCAGAAGGATGGTGCTCTCCTATCAATTCAACAGCTTGGTCTTCATAGCCGTCATTGAGCACAGGACCATTATCGCTAGTAAAAATGATTAGTGTGTTTTCCAGAATACCATTTTCCTCAAGACTTTTTACAATTTCACCGACCACAAAATCGACTTGGACAATGGCATCACCCCTAGGCCCCATGGTGCTTTTTCCCTTAAAATTATCATGTGGGATTCGAGGTACATGTATATCATGAAACGAGTAGAACAAAAAGAATGGATTTTCCTTGTTGGCAGTTATAAAATCGGTTGCTTTTTTATTGAAGACGTATGGGAAATCCTCATCAATCCATTCCGCAGATTGGCCACCCGCCATGTACCCGATACGACTCACGCCGTTGATTATGGTTTCGCTATGCTGGCGGTCTGCTTTTTGTTTTAGGAGTTCAGGATGCTCATATCCAACAGGGCGATCACCAATTCGCGCTCCATAACTCACCATTAGGTTGTCTTCAGGTTCAAGGTCCACCACATATCCATTCTCCACAAAAACGGTAGGTACGCGGTCACCTGTTGCGGGCAACAAAAAACTATAGTCAAAACCGATTTCATTGGGCCCCGGACTGATTTTCGTATTCCAGTCTACTTGACCAACACCCAGCCCTAAATGCCATTTGCCGACTACACCAGTTGTGTAACCTGCTTTTTTCAACATTTTCGGCAGCGTGACCGTAGCGGTGTCGATTAAAAGTGGTGCATCTCCAGGTAAAATGACAGCCTTATTCCTGAAAGCGTAATTCCCGGTCAAAAAAGAATATCGAGAAGGAGTGCACGTTGCAGCGGAACTGTGGGCGTCCGTGAATTTGATTCCGTTTTTAGCCAAGAAATCTATATTTGGGGTTTCAACGCCTTTTGCTCCGTAACAACTTACATCGGCATAACCTAAATCATCCACATACAAAAAGATGATGTTCGGTTTGGCTATTGTTCGTTCAACCTCAGTTTCGGTTTTTTTCTCTTTACAGGAGACGAGGGCAACAAAAGAAAAAAGAGATAATAGTATAACTTGTCTTTTCAACGTCGTAATTTTCAAATGGTGAAAATTTAATAATTAATAGCGTTTTACAACAACCTTTTAGGGCGATGTATACCAATTTTGAACATTTCTACCCCATTTTTGAACTATAATGCTAATAATGGAACTTAAAGATGGATTAAGTTGCGTCTTTATGAGATTTCGTTTTAACCACATTCATATACTGGACGGGTTTTTAATTGCTTTTTTATTTTGTTTCACTTCCTGCAAGCAGGATAAAGATGTAATGGTATCGAAGTATAAATTTCGACCTTCTGAAGAATTGTATGACATTGGGAGCGACCCACTTGAAATGGTCAATCTGGCGGAAAACCCTGAATATGAATCGACCAAGCAGCGATTGCAGGAAGAGTTAGCTTCGTGGATGAAATCACAGGGAGATAAAGGCTTGGCCACCGAAATGACAGCTTTATCCAGACAAGAAAGAAAAAAAACATGGGTTTCCTACAATACAAAATCAAAAGAATGAAAACAACCACTTTACTAATTGGGATAACGCTATTTTCAACCTTGGCTTGCAAGCAAACTCCAAAAAATACTGAAAAGGCAAAACTTAAAGATTCAACGCTCACTATGGCAAAAGCAGTAGATTTCGATACTATAATTGATGGCAAAAAAGTCGGTATTTATATGTTGAAAAACAGTAAAGGTATTGAGGTGACCTTTACCAATTATGGACAACGGCTGATATCATTATTTACTCCTGATAGAGATGGAAAATTCGAGGATATTGTACTTGGATTCAATACCCTGAGAGGCTTCCAAAATGCGCAAGAAAAATATTTTGGGGCCACCATTGGTCGCTACGGTAACCGAATCGCAAAGGGCAGGTTTTCTCTAGATGGAAATGAATACACTCTAGCGACCAACAATGGTGAAAACCATTTGCATGGAGGAGATGTGGGTTTTGAAAGCGTGGTTTGGGATGTGGATTCGCATACTGAAAATACCATCACCTTTTCAAGGACTTCACCAGATGGGGAAGAGGGGTATCCTGGTAATCTATCCGTCAAAGTGAATTACTTGCTGAATGAAGAGAACGAATTGGTAATTAACTACAAAGCCAAAACTGATAAAAAAACGGTGGTCAACCTTACCCACCACTCTTTTTTTAATTTGAAGGGACAGGGCAATGGTACGATAAACGATCATGTTTTGATGATTAATGCAGACCATTTTACACCTGTGGATAGTGGGCTGATACCGACGGGGGAAATTGCTGGGGTTGCAGGTACGCCATTCGATTTCATCTCGCCAAAACCTATTGGTCGGGACTTGGAAATACCGAACGAGCAACTGGAGTTTGGCCTTGGCTATGACCATAACTTTGTATTGAACCAAGATCCTGTAAATGATGATGGCTTGGTTTTGGCCGCTAAGGTAATTGAACCGGAATCTGGTAGGACAATGGAGGTTTATACCGATGAACCTGGACTGCAGTTTTACGGGGGCAATTTTTTAAATGGGAAAAAGGGCAAAGGAGGTAAATCATATGACTTTAGAGGTGCATTTTGTTTGGAAACCCAACATTTTCCCGATTCCCCTAATCAAGAAAATTTTCCCAGTACAACATTGGAACCAGAGGAGATGTATACTTCCACTTGCATTTACAAATTCTCCATTACTGAATAGGTATGCTTAGTTTAAGAATTATTCTTCTTCTTCTTCTTCTTGTGTTGTGCTGTTTTTTTTCCTGTAAAGAGAAAACCATCAATGAAAGTGCCCAAACGAAATCTGTTGTTGAGAATTTCAAAATGAGTGCTTTTAAAGACCACGACAAAGCCATTTATCTTAAACAAGGATGGATTCGAGACCCTTACATATATCTGGCCGACGATGATTACTATTACCTAACGGGAACCACACCAATACAAAACGATCCAAGGGAAAAGTCGGAACCTTACAACACTGGTTTGGACAATCAAAACCAAGAATTATACGGTACCCCAAGTATCGTAGGGCCAGATATCAATGTATGGAAAAGTAAAGACCTTTTGGATTGGGAGTATGTAGGTGTGCCTTTTTCTTTAGGTCAGGGGTATTGGAAGGGCCTATTTCCAGAAAAATATGAGAGCGACCCGAAGGATTGGCGACTATGGGCTCCTGAGTTGTATCAAATTGATGGCAAGTGGGTTTTTGTACATACATCCCCTGCACCGGTGGAAAGGGGAGCAAACCTCGCAATCACCGAGAATGGAAAGTTGATTTCTGACAAATTCTCCTTTCCCTTGGAAGATGATATGCGTACCAAACATGACCCATCTTTGTTCCAAGATGATGATGGTACTTGGTACCTACTTTGGGCAAATACCAAAATAGCTCCAATAAAACCTAACTTTTCTGGATTGGCTGCAGAACCGGTCCGTATTGACCCCGAAAACCGTGTTATTGGTCATGAGGGGGCAACCCTGCGTAAAATTGGGGATAAATACGTCCATTTTGGAACGGCATGGTCGACCGATGAGATGCGTAAGGGTTCGTACAATCTGTATTACTGTCTTTCGGATAATATCTTGGGTCCGTACGGGCCAAGAAGGTTTGTAGGCAGATTTTTAGGGCATGGTACTCCATTTCAAGACCGGCTAGGAAGATGGTGGTGTACGGCTTTTTATAATGGTAATGTACCTCCTGTTCCATCAGAAGGGATTCAAGGAAGAGACCTTTCTGAAACGGCACAGACTATAAATGAACAAGGAACAACAATAGTTCCATTGGAGGTGACTATTAAACCCGATGGAGATGTATACATAAGAGCCAAGGACCCTCGTTATGCGAACCCTGGACCAGATGAGGCTCAAGATTTTTAGAAAATCATCTCTCTTTATAGTTTGCAACAACTTTGTCCCCTTTTTGAACAAAACAACACTTTTTAAGGTCAATGGCACAAGTACCTTTGATAAGTACTTAATATGTTTATGTATAATTTGATTTCTATAACTTTTGATAAAAGAACTTATAATTTCATCACCAGGAAGAATTAATCTAATTGGTGAGCACACCGATTATAATGATGGTTATGTACTGCCCGCGGCTATAGACAAACGGATTTATATGAGGCTTTCAATCAATGGAACCAAAACCACTTGTAGGATAAAAAGCAAGGGATTTGATACTGTTTTGATTGCCGACCTTTTCAGTCTGAAGCCTGGAACCGAAAGCTGGCACAACTATGTGCTTGGGGTGTTGCATGAGTTACAATTGCTTACTCAAGGATTAAAGGGCTTTGATTGTGAAATGCATACCGATGTACCGGTAGGTTCAGGTGTCAGTTCATCAGCAGCACTTGAGTGCGGACTGGCGTACGGATTAAATGAGCTGTTTGAATTGGGTCTGGATAACTGGCAAATTATCAAACTGAGCCAACGTGCGGAGCACAACTTTGTGGGAACCAAATGTGGTATTATGGATCAGTTTTCATCGGTCATGGGAAAAAAGGACCATACCATGTTGCTCGATTGCCAATCTCTTGAATTTGAATATATCCCTACAAAATTGAGTCCCTATGTTATTTTAATGCTAAATACCAATGTGACGCACAACCTGGCCACCAGTGGCTATAATACCAGACGTGAAGAAAGCGCTTCTGGACTAAAAATTGTTGCGGACCATTTTGGCACAAAGAACTCTTTCAGGGACATTAGCTTAGAGATGATAGAGGAATGCAAGGCTATGCTTGGGGACGTTCGCTACAAAAGGTGCACCTATGTTTTGGAAGAAAATCGAAGGGTGTTAACGGCAGCAGAAGCCCTAAAAAGAAATGACCTTATGGCATTGGGTGAAATTTTGTATAATTCCCACAAGGGACAGAGCCAGAAATACGAGGTAAGCTGTGCAGAGCTTGATTTTTTGGTAGAATTTTCAAAAGAGTTCAAAGAGATATTGGGGTCCAGAATGGTAGGGGGCGGTTTTGGAGGCTGTACCCTAAATATAATTCATGAGGATGCCGTAGAAGGATATGTAGAGAGAGTTTCCATGGCTTATGAAAAGACTTTTGGCATTAATTTGTCCCATTTTGTGTCAGTCCCCAGCGACGGAACCACCATAATTAAACAAACCAATGAAGCTGAATCTAAATGAACATCCGCATCGTAGGTTTAATATCTTGACCGGTGAATGGGTTTTGGTGTCACCCCATAGAACCAAACGCCCTTGGCAAGGGAAACAAGAAAAGACCGCAGTCGAAAACCGGCCTGAATATGATGAAAATTGCTATTTGTGTCCTGGCAATACCCGCGCTAATGGTGAAGTTAATCCCCAATATACTTCAACCTATAGTTTCACCAACGATTTTTCCGCCCTACTCCCAAATACCCCAAGCACTGAAATAAATGAGGGACTTTTCAGAGCCAGGGGTGAAACAGGTATTTGCAAAGTCATTTGTTTTTCTCCAGACCACTCGCTGACCTTATCCCAAATGGAGGTTACCGGAATTGAAGAAGTAATTTCTATTTGGCAAAAGGAATATCATGAACTGGGTGCAATGGAAAATATCAACTATGTTCAGATTTTTGAAAATAAAGGAGCATTGATGGGCTGTAGCAATCCCCATCCTCACGGGCAGATATGGGCGCAAGTTTCCATTCCGCAAGAAGTTCAGAAAAAATGTGATTTCCAGTTAGCTTACTGGCAAGAGAATCAACGTAGTCTTTTGAAAGATTATCTAGGACAAGAAATGGAAGCTAGGGAGCGAATAGTTATTGAGAATGACCATTTTTTGGCTTTAGTTCCCTTTTGGGCAGTATGGCCCTACGAAGTGATGATTGCCCCAAAACGACATTTGCAATATATTGGACAGGTCTCTGATGAAGAAAAATCGAGCTTTGCCCAAATTATAAAAGAGGTGACCACTAAATATGACAACCTTTTTAAAACTTCATTTCCCTATTCCATGGGCATACATCAATCGCCCACAGATGGACAACCACATGAAGAGTGGCATTTTCACATGTCTTTCTATCCGCCCCTGTTACGTTCTGCGACCGTAAAGAAATTTATGGTGGGCTACGAGATGTTTGCCAATCCACAACGTGATATTACTGCTGAACAGGCTGCGAATACCCTAAGGAATCTTTCCCATAAACACTACAGTCAACACCCTAATTAATACACCTATGATGACAACGATTAGAGAAATGGCAGAAATCTTGGAAGTTTCGCCTTCAACGATATCCAAAGCGCTCAGTAATAGTTCGGAAATAAGTGTAAGAACCAAGAAAAGAGTTAGGGAAGCTGCAGAGGCATTAGGGTATGTTCCAAATCACTACGCACGTAGTTTGAAGTCAAGAATAACCAAGACAGTTGGTGTTGTAGTGCCCAATGTCATCGATGATTTTTTTGCCAAAGTTTTGCATGGTATTGAAAAAGAGGCTTCAAAACACGGATATACCGTATTGGTCACTTTCTCCAATGATCGAAGAGGAAACGAGTATAAAAACCTATTATCCTTAATCAAACATAGTGTTGACGGAATTTTGATTTCTTTTTCAAAAGGAACCCAAAAATCCAGTGATTACAGTGATATTAAAAAATTGATGGCGTATGGTGTACCCATAGTCATGTTCGATCGCGTGCATAAGGAACTCACAGCTGATTCCGGCACCATTGATGATTTTGAAGGAGCCTATCTTGCCGCTAACCATCTTTATAAATCAGGATGACAAAAAATTGCCTTTCTATCACCCATAGCCAACACAAGTGTGGGGCGCTCTCGTAAAGACGGTTATCTTGCAGCACTTGAGTCTAGGAAACATAAACAAAACTCTCCTTTCTTAATAGAGTTTGGGAGCTACGAGGGTTTCAAAGAATTACTCTTAAGGGCAATGATGGAACATAGCTTCGATGGCATATTGGCAGCTGATGAACTTTCTGCAATCTATACAATGAACACCTTACAGCAGTTGGGCTTTGAGGTTCCAAAAAAAGTATCTGTGATGGGTTTTACAAATGGTCCGATGGCACAGTCCTCTAATCCCGGTTTAAGTGTGGTGTCACAGCATGCTGAAAGAATAGGCGAAATATCTTTTGCAATGATGAAAGATAGATTGATCAGGCCCAACAAAAAAAGTGAAAATGTGGTGATACAACCGGAATTGGTATTAAGGGACTCAACGAACAAAATCTAACAAAACTGATACAAGTGAACAAAGGTATAATGATGGCCAGATATTGTTTTTATCCTATTTTCATTATGGTGCTACCGATTATTGGATGCAAGCAAAACTCCAAAGCCAAATTGGAATTGCCCTTATCCAAAAGTGAAGTCGAACTTATTACGAGTTTGCCATCGGGAGTTGAAGTCCCAAATGGTATGATTTGGATTTCGGGTGGTGAATTCTATCAAGGAGCTGTTGAACAAGATACTATGGCGATGGCACATGAAAGACCAAGACATAAAGTTGCAGTGGATGGTTTTTTTATGGATGAACACCCAGTTACCAATGAACAGTTTTCCAAATTCGTCAAAGCAACGGGATATGTAACCGTTGCCGAAAGAAAAATTGAGTGGGAGGAAATGAGGAAACAACTGCCACCAAATACACCCAAACCCCATGATTCAATATTACAACCTGGGGCTCTTGTTTTCAAAAAGACAAAAACAAGTGTACCCAATCTCTATGACTATTCACAATGGTGGCAGTGGAAGATAGGGGCCGATTGGAGGCATCCCAATGGCCCAGATAGTTCCATAGAAGAAAAAGATGACCATCCCGTGGTGCAAATCGCCTATGAGGATGCACTGGCCTATTGTGAATGGGCAGGTAGACGACTTCCTACAGAAGCGGAATGGGAGTATGCTGCCCGTGGCGGGCAAGAAGAAGCTGTTTTCTTTTGGGGCAATGATTTTGGGCGGCTAAGTGTTCAAGCCAATACATGGGAGGGAGAATTTCCTGTCAACAACACCTTGGAAGACGGTTTTGAACTGAGAGCCCCTGTCAAAAGCTATCCTCCCAACCAATTTGGATTGTACGATATGGCAGGAAATGTTTGGGAATGGACAAGTGATTGGTACAACACAACCTATTATCCAGAAGTTGCCTCGGCAGGTACTTTGGTCAACCCTAAAGGTGCGGATAAGGCATTTGACCCAAACAATCCTTTTCAACAGGAAAAAGTCATAAAAGGAGGGTCCTTTTTGTGCAGTGACAGCTATTGCGCCAGTTATCGAATCAGTGCCCGCATGGCCACCAGTATGGATTCTGGAGCTGAACATCTCGGATTTAGAACCGTGCTGGGCAAACAACAATATTTAAAAAGCAACTAGTCATGATATTGGTAACAGGAGGACTGGGCTACATTGGCTCCCACACTACAGTGGAGCTGCTGGAAGAGGGTTTTAAGGTCTTAGTGGTCGATGACCTGTCAAATTCCTCCATTGAAGTACTAAGGGGCATAGAGCGTGCCTGTGGCAAGAAACCTTTTTTTGAGAGATTAAGCCTGAATGAGCGGATGTCGGTAAAATCATTGTTCCACAACTACAGGGATATTGATGGGATAATCCATTTCGCAGCTTCCAAGGCAGTAGGAGAGAGCGTTTCACGGCCTTTGTTATACTATGACAACAACTTGACTCCGTTGATATACTTGCTTCAGGAAGTTGAAATGCTTGACAGGGATATTCCTATTGTTTTTAGTTCTTCCTGCACGGTGTACGGTGAGCCAGATACCTTGCCAATCACAGAGGAAGCACCTTTGAAGAAAGCCAAATCTCCCTACGGGAACACGAAACGAATAGGTGAGGAGATATTGGCTGATGCACTACGGGCAAATAAAAAACTTTCAACTGTAATTCTACGATACTTCAATCCCATCGGAGCCCATGACTCTTTGGAGATAGGTGAACTGCCTATAGGTACTCCGCAAAACTTGGTCCCTTTTATAACCCAGACCGCTATGGGCCGACATGAAAAACTTATAGTCTTTGGAGACGACTACCCTACTCCTGATGGCACCTGTATTCGAGACTATATCCATATAGTAGATTTGGCCAAGGCCCATGTAACTGCATTGCAAAGGACTTTGAAAGGTGAGGAACGGAACCGTTATGAGGTATTTAACCTTGGAACGGGCAAGGGCCATTCGGTATATGAGGTCATTGATAGCTTTGAACGGGTATCAGGTACCAAACTGAATTATGAAATAGGTCCCAGAAGGGAAGGGGATGTGGTAGAAGCCTATGCAGATGTCTCAAGAGCAAACGAATTCCTTGGATGGAAAGCGGACCTAAGTCTTGATCAGGCCATGATGTCCGCGTGGAAATGGGAAGAGAAACTTCGAAATACCATCAAACACCGATAATAATTATGCAAAACAGCTTTGAATTCTGGGATTACCTTGTTTTTATTATTTATGCCCTGCTGATTTTGGTCATTGGCCTTTGGGTCTCTAGAACTAAAAAAGGTCAACAAAAAACAGCCGAGGATTACTTCCTGGCCAGTAAGTCGTTGCCCTGGTGGGCGATAGGCGCTTCGTTGATTGCTGCCAACATATCTGCAGAGCAGTTTATCGGGATGTCCGGGTCTGGTTTTGCCCTGGGTCTTGGCATTGCCTCCTATGAGTGGATGGGGGCATTGACACTGCTCATCGTTGGGAAATACTTTCTTCCCATATTCATCGAGAAGAGACTTTATACCATTCCCGAGTTTGTCGAGAAACGGTTTTCAACCAACCTAAAGACCATCCTCGCCGTTTTCTGGATTGGACTTTACATTTTTGTAAACCTCACATCGGTCCTGTATTTAGGAGGTCTTGCATTGGAGACCATTTTAGGGGTTGATTTGCTATATGCAATTATTGGCCTGGCACTGTTTGCCGCAGCCTATTCATTGTACGGGGGGCTATCTGCTGTCGCTTGGACCGATATCATACAGGTTGTTTTTTTGGTACTGGGCGGATTGGTGACCACATATCTTGCTTTGGACACCGTTTCAGATGGGAATGGCCCCATGGCAGGCCTCAAAAAAGTTTACGAGTTCGCTCCGGGACATTTCGATATGATTTTGGATAAAAGTAATCCAGAGTATGTCAACCTACCTGGCATAGGGGTACTTGTGGGAGGGCTTTGGGTGGCCAACCTCTACTATTTTGGCTTTAACCAATATATTATCCAGCGAACTTTGGCGGCAAAGTCATTGAAGGAATCCCAAAAGGGAATTCTCTTTGCAGCAGTGTTAAAGTTGATAATCCCATTGATTGTGGTGATACCTGGAATCGCAGCTTATGTGATTACAGAAAATCCAGAAGTTCTAGCAGTTTTGGGCGAACAAGGCCAAATGAACATTCCTGCTGCAGGAGCTTCGGATAAGGCCTATCCTTGGTTGATGCAGTTTTTGCCGACGGGCTTAAAGGGCTTGGCTATTGCAGCTCTGGCCGCGGCCATTGTATCCTCTTTGGCATCCATGTTGAACTCAACCTCCACTATTTTTACAATGGACATCTACCGACAGTATATAAACAGGAACGCAGACCACAAGTCCACCGTAGGCGTAGGGAGGCTTTCGGCCGCCGTTTCTTTGTTGATCGCGGTCTTTATTGCACCCCTTTTGGGAGGATTGGACCAAGCGTTTCAGTTCATTCAGGAGTATACCGGGATAGTAAGTCCCGGAATTTTGGCCGTGTTCCTTTCCGGTCTCTTCTGGAAAAAGACCACCAACAGAGGTGCTGTGATTGGAGTACTCGCATCTATACCTGTGGCAATGTTCTTTAAGATTGGCCCAAAAGGTTGGGCCGCTGGAAGTTCCCTCGAGCCGATGTTTCCCACACTTCCATGGATGGATCAAATGGGATTGACATGTCTAATCACGTTGCTTGTTATTGTTTTAATCAGTTATTTCCAAAATAAGGGAGTCGATGATGCCAAAGGGATACCTATAGATACGGATACTTTTAAAACGAGCAAGTTGTTCAATATAGGGGCATTTGCAATAATGATTATTTTGACAGTAGTTTATGCCTTACTTTGGTAAGTCGACCGACATACCATTAGATTTTCATGATTAGAATCAACAGGTTGGGATTTGAAAACGAAAAGGAACAAAGTGGTAAAAATCTATTTAGGGAGTTTTGGTTAATTTTATTTTTTTAATGGTTCACTTTCGATACCTGCTTTCCTAACTTTTCATTAAAAAAAGTTGGTTTTCTCACTCACCGGTTAACAAGATAGATTCATAAATGAATCAGTTTCCACAAGTGTGTTGTTTTACAGAAACTTTTAAAATGACTTATCTCTTTTCCTGCCATACCAAAATACAAAGCCAGTGATGGGGAAGGCCGCAGCTAGAGACTTATTAAAAAGGCAGTATCTTACTAGGTAAACAAAAAACACTCTCCTGTGTGAGTATATAGTTTAGACCCTTCTTATGAGAGAAGGGCCTATTAATCTTGATTGGTTCGGTAATGGTCTTAGTTTACCAATTTGAAGGTCTGTCTGCCAACATTGGTATCCAATTCCAAGAAATATATTCCTTTTTGCGTCAAGTTAAAGGGAATTTGCATCTCAGATTTTTGGTACAGCTTGCGCTCAGACTGTATTACACTTCCTTGAAAGTTATAAACCCTATAACCTTGAACTTCCACTGTATCGGGAATGCTCAAACTGATTTGGTTTTGAATCGGGTTTCGCCTTAAAACGACCCTATTTTGCAGCAGTGCTTCATCCTGTAAAGGCAATCTAGATGTCAAAGCAGTTGCTCCGCCACCGCTACTTTGTGTTTTTACAACTGTGAAAATGTTGGAAGGATAAAAGCTTTCACCCACTTCATTTTCCGCTTTTACAATGTAGTAATAAGTACCGTTATCTATTGGGGATGTGTCAGAATAACTATTGCCCACAATCTCACTTTCCACTAATTGGTAATCCTTCCACGGTTGTGTACTTCGGTATAGGTTAAAAGTCGCTCCAAAGCTGAAAGCGGTCTGGTCCCATTGTAGATTGACCACGCCATTCGAGTCTTCACCTCCGCGTAAGTCGTATGGTGCAAAGGGAATATTGGTTTCTGGGGTCGCTCCAAGAATTCGTGATTGGTCGCTTATACCCGCACCACTGTAAGCTCTAACGGAAAAGAAATACTTCTGGCCATTTTCCAATCCCTTAACATTAAACCCGCTGGTGTTGCTGGCCTCAAGTTCCTCAGTCAAACGATTTCGGTCTGTCCCATAATAGACCTTATATCCGTTTGCATTGGCTACACTTTCCCAAAGCAGGCTCACACGCCCATCCTTGGCACTTGCCCTTACCAAATTAGGTCTTTGGGGTCGCTCGTATTTTATCTTTACCACGTTCGATAGGTCACTTTCACCGATTTCATTTAAAGCGGTCACCCCAATGTACAACTGACGACCATAGCTTAGTGGTAAATGGTACTCATTGTTTTCACCGCCATTTACTTCTACTACGTTGTTAAGGTTGTTTTTATTGCTTCCTGTTTTGATTCGGTAACCTTCGGCCTGCTCGTCCATCCACCATTTTAAAAGGACACCGGAATTGGTGAATTCTGTTTTGAAGATTCTGTTCTGCTTAGGTTTTCGGGTTCCTACTGTCCATTCAAGACGAGTCATACTATATCCTGGCACGGATAGGGTTCCGTTGGATAAATCCTTGGTCTCTTGGGTTGGGCTTACACCAGAAAGTACCAAGGGATCATCACTGGTAATGGAAGTGACCAGGACATCCTCAGGAAGGTCTATACCCTGAAGCGTAATTTCATGGGGGATACTTGATTTGTTGGAAATTAAGATATAATCCTTATCATTTGAACCGCGATAGGCCCTAGCAAACAATGCCGGAATTTCTGAAACCAAACTGTTGGGGTGTTCCGCAGGGACAACTTCACCTCCCGTAACCTCGGTTTCCAAAGAGAAATTACTATTGTTCAATGCCTCGGCAGCTACTAAAATGACCTCACCTTGTGTTGAAATATTGAAACCATACTCTATTGCATCGGCATCCACGTCGGAACCTGAGGCAAATGCATCATCCAGAAGGTTATTATGGTTGAAACTGGGCACCACGACATCTACATTGAATACGTGAAGGCCCAGATAATCCATATTGTCAAAAACGGTGTTTCGAATTAAGAACTCTGCATTGTACATACCCGCATAGTAGCTCTTATCAAAGCCGTTGTTGAAGACATTGTATTCCGTGATGAAGTATCTAAAGTTCTCCCCGTAAATATTCCTAGCTTTTGTCGGGGCATCCGTACCCCCTATTTTCATTCCCGCATTGGCATTCCGAATGGCCAAATCAGGGGCAGGGTTAGAGTTGTTGAACGCAGCATAGGAATGATATGAAAGAGCATCATAATATTGAGGTGAATAATTACGGACTCCTAAACTAAAACCTCCACTGAAATCAACACCCCAAACCGCATTCGGAGCGGTCAGTGCCCCGTTATACCCTTGCTTTATGGCCTTGTCCAATTCTTCCATTTTTGCCGTATAATCGGCCCCATTGTTGTAAAACCAATGGTTTCTTGCCGGAATAAAGAAATAAGGTTCGTTGTTCAATTGCCAATACTCTACGATGATATTATTGTCCTCACAGAATTTGGCAAAGATTCTGGCCTCCTCTGGACCTGCCATAAACCCGGGCCAAGTAACGATTAATTTGGCACCTACCTCACCTAGGGCTTGATAAAGGTCATAGACCAGTTGGGGCCCCTTAACTTCGACACGCTCGTAGGCTTTCACTTGATTGTTTACCCTCCTGAACTGTTCAATCCACTCTAACTCATACTCTCCGGTGTTCATATTGAAGGGGTCACTGATAGTACCTGATAGGTACCGCATCCAACCGGTTTTGCCAGCTTTCATAGCTTCAACAAACTCTGGGTTCTTGTAGCTCCAGGCCTGGTCAACACTACGATTGTTATAGCCAAAGAGTCCATCTCTTAGCTCATGGCCACTATTGGGGTCAATGATGACTGTTGCCAACGATTTAATAATGCTGTCCCTAAATGTGGAGATGGCATTGGTAAGGTCGGTCAGACCTTGGTCAATGATTTCTTGGGTGGTACCGTCAATAAAAACAGAGGTTGCCATACTTATGGCATTGAAAAAGATGTCGACTGCCATTTGGGGATACTGACCGGGGTCACTGCCAACTTCCGCTGAAGCTGCCAATTCAGAAGCCTCCAAGAGCAATCGGCGCAGGTCCCATTTGTTTATACTTCCAATGATTACATCATCAATTTGAACCCTGCCGGTATCAAACATATAGGGTACAAATATTTCCAATGAAGCTACGTTTGAGGTCAAGTTGAGAAGAGGTATATTTTGACCTTCCGGCTTTTCAACACCATTGACATTTAAACTCATGGTGTTGTTATCAGTATCGATTTTTAGTAAGACAAGATGGTCAAAACCTCTGGGTACTATATCATTACGGTCCGTAAATACAATGGTGGAGGTTGGGTTTCCATTGGAATCAAGGCCCGTAACCAATTCAATTCCATTTTCAAAATCAATCCGTGCCACCACATCGCCTATCGAATTCTTTATAGACACGGGTGCATTCATAGTCTGCCTATCTGTGTTCAGAATGAACCCAAAGTAGACGATTCCAGAGGTTTCGGTAAAAGTTCTTATGGCGGTTGCCCTTTGTTCTACCGATGGGTCGTAAGCAATATTTAAGCGGTCATTTACTATGGTAACAAAGCCAGAGGTTTCAGGACCTTCTGTCCAGCCCTCAGGAAGATTTGCGAGGCTGAAGATGTCAAACGCAAGCAAACCCTGTGGTTGAGGGGCAAGGCCTTCTCCAGTTACACGTACCCTTCCAGTAAAAATCTCCTCACTTTCAATCAAAATGTTTTCTTCATATAAAACCGTGAGAATAGGTGCAAATCTTACATATATGGTTTGGTCGACAGTCCCAGATGCATCCGGCTCTACCGAAATGGCCGCACCGGTAAATCCTGTTGACCCGCTCAAACTCACCTGAAAGCCGTCAGGAGGAGTAATCCTTACAGGTTGAGTAAGGTTGGAGAGTTGTAACTGGAAGCTTTTGGGTACAGATACCGTGCCCACGGCTACTCCGGCAAAATCGTCTATTGGTGTGACATTTACGAACTGGGCAGGCTCGAGAACATACAAGTTTTCCTGGGTTGTGAAATACAATTTGCCTCCGACAACGTAGGATGTAACATTTGGGCCGCTACTTTCACTACCAGGTTTTAAATCCTCGACCAAGAATACGTTTGTCCCATCGGTTGCAAATAGTTCTCTTCCCACATTGCCAGTGAATGAGGTATCGTTGGTATTGGCGGCAAAATAAGCAAACCCGTCTAGAAATGAGAGGAAATTTGGGGCACTTTGGTTGTTAGTGATCAAATCGATGATTTGATAGGTTCCGGTAGCAGTACCATCACTTACCCAAGGTTCGTTGCCCCCTTGAGGGGTGGCTCGAAAAAAAACGCGACCCGTAGCAGGATCGCCCAGTTGATAGACTGGACTTGAACCTCCATTGGGATTAAGGTCGATGATTTTAATGGTACCGGCTTCGGTACCATCGGTGAGGTAGGGTTCAACACCCTGTGAACCTTGTTTGGCCCTGAAATACATTTTATCACCGACAACGAAAAGATTTTTTACATCTGCCTGTTGATTTGCACCTGGATTGATTTCCTTAACAAGCTTGATGGTTTCATCCACGGTATCAAAAAAGCGGAGTTCCTTGCCTGTTGCCGCTCCTCCGTCATGACCCCTAAAATAGAGGGTGCCCTTAAATATTGCAGCGTGTTCCGCGGTAGTTTCTCCCATACCGGAACCACCACCCGCAAACAGATCTTGAACCTGACGTGTGCCATCGGTAGTGCCATCGGTTATGTAGAGTTCAAATCCTTGCGTGCCATTGTCTGCTCTAAAGAAAACGTAGTTATCATTTTTTCCATAGACGATATCAGTATTGGCGGGCGTACCGCTGGTATTTCCCGGCGCAATGTTCAAGAGCAGTTGGGTGCCAGTATCGGTTCCATCACTTTTCCAAAGCTCTTTGCCATTAGTACCGTCATTGGCCATAAAAATTACCTGGCCGTTCAGTTCAATCATTTGTTCCGGAAAGCTTCCGCCCCCGAGGTTAATGTCCTTTACCATGTAGGTTCCGGTATCAGTACCGTCTGAGAACCAAAGTTCTGGGCCGTTGACACCATCGGTAGCCCTGAAAACAATCCCGTTGTTAAAGGGGATTACCGACACCAAACCATCCTCTCCTGAGGGATTGATATCCTTTACAAACGTTACAGTGGCTGTAGCTAGGTCATAATAAAAGAGGCCGTTCCCGTTTCCAGAATCGGTCGCTTCAAAAAATAGTCTGTTCTGGGATAGGGTCAATGTACTCGACTTGAGGTCTGTTGTCTCAAAGTTGGTCAACTGCGTAATTTGAGATGAACAAATTAAAGTTACCAACGAAAAAAGTAGGGTAGTCGTTCTTTGCATTGTTACTGATTTTCAATAACTTAAAGATATGTCGCTCTCTTATATGAAGTGTCTCAAAAACGGGTTGTAATTGTTGCCTTACGGTCTTTGATAAGAAAATTTGTATCAATTAGGGGATTAATCTGTCCAAGATGTATTTATAGAGTCACTTTTTTGTTCCTATTGGCAGTTAATTTACCCTTGGAGAGTTTTAGCTCGATCATTTGTAGCGCACTCTTTCGATTTTCGAGAGGTTGTTCATAAATAGGTTTGTCATTATAATCCCTATTGTATTCCACATGGTAAAAAAGAAAAGCCCGATTTTCCCTGACTAGTACACTGCCGTGTCTTGCTCGGGCCGTATCCATTTTTCCTATACCAGGATTTCTGAGTATATAACCCTGAAACCTCCAATTAGAGGCGTCTTTACTATGGTATATGGCAAAACCCTGATGTGGGTCTGTAATCAACCAATAGCTGTCTTTCCACTGAAATATATACGGTGCTTCTTCGTAACCTATATTCGTAACAGATTTGTTATATACATCTCCGAGCGGCTGCTGGACAGTTTCCCATGCTTTCAAGTCCTTTGTGGTCTGGTGCACAAGCGTATAGTCTTGGTTTTTGTACAATGCGCTTTTTGCCATAAACCATAAGTGGGCCGCATCATCTACCCAATAGGCGGAAGCATCCAAAGTACTCAGCGTATCTGTATGCATTACTTGCTTCTTTTTCCATCCTTTTATAGGATTTTTTGATGAAGTGACATAATGGACAATAGAGCCTTTGCCACCCCAAGGCCCCTCTGTAGTAAGGGTGTCCTGCTTAAAGGTTACAAACATGTGGAGGCTGTCTTTAGCAGCAATAATGGCCGGCGCCCAAAAGGTGGCTCCCGCATCTTTTTGATTGTGTTTTCCATCAAATTGGCAGTAGCCTTCGAATTTCCAATCCGCCAGATTCTGGGAAGAAGCAACGCCTATAGGGGTTTGTAAAAATGTATTCTGTTTGGCTGAACGCCGTGCCGTATAGTAAATGAAGTACGTATTCAATGATGAGTTGAATATAATTTCTGGGTCACAAGAACCTTGATAATCTGGAGCAATGAAAATTGGCTTAGTAACCTCCAATGATTGTTCTTGTGAGCAAGCTAGAAACACTCGGAAAAGCACTATGGCAATAAATATGTTCTTCATTATTTGTCGTGTTGATAGCCTAAATCATGTTCTCTTGTTTTGAATAGGTTTTGATACTTGTAATACCCTGTATTAATAAGTGCAGAACGAATATAGAATTGCTTCAGCCTTGGGTTATCTTCCAATTCTAGCAATTCTTTTTCAAGGGGCTTTGCCTTACTTCCTAGATTTTGGAGCACTGAAAAAACAGTAAAATGGTTGTCTTTTACCTGCTGAAGAATATAGTTCAAGGCATCCTTATTATTACCGTGCTTTACCAAAAGTTCTGCAGCTATCAAACGTATTTCGGTTTCCTCTTTTGGGTTTTGGAAAATTGAAACAATTTGGTCTGGGATTTTTTCCAGTTTGTGATGCGTAAATAGTTGCAATAAGCCCATGACACCCCAATATCGAATTGCGGGAACTTCGCTTTTCAGGTTTTCCATTAGCAAAGCCTTATCCGAGGGTTTGGCCATGCTGGCCAGGGCCGCTGCGTCGATTACGGCTGATACGTTTTGATTTGTATTTCGGACATAATTATAAAATGGAATGCTATCTTCCTTTCTCCGCATGGACCATGGATATAACCCCAGATCTTTGTTCTCTTTCATGAAGGAAAGCAACTTTTCTTTCATTGAATTTAGTCTCTCTTGATGTTCAAGAGCGTTTACTAGGTTTTTCACCTCGTAGAAATCATTCTCGGTATCATAAAACTCCAAAGGTTCCATCGGGTTCCAAAACACGCTTTGAAGGGAATCCGTTTTTCCTTGTATAAAAGCTTGGTCCCAAGCCTGGTAAGAGGGCATTTGCCATTGATATGACTGTCTGACCCCATTGGGATGGGCCGTATTGAAGTTCCATATCAATCGATATTTGCCATCAGTCAAAGCTCGTGATGGAATGAAATTCTGCTCTTGATTGGCACGATAAAGAAACAGTTCCTTTTTAGGTTGGGGCAAGTTCTTTCCCAGGAATGGTTGTCCCATCATAAAATCTGGAATTTCAACATCCAATAAGTTGAAAATGGTGGGTGCGAAGTCTACAAAACCTACCAAACGGTCATCGCGACCAGTTGTCTTAACCCCGGCCAGATGTTTAAATTTTTCAGGGAAGTGAACCAATAATGGGATTTTGGTTCCTACTTCATATACAAAGGCTTTGGCCCTTGGAAGACAACCACCATGATCTGAATAGAAAAAAATGATGGTATTTTCATGCTCACCAGAATCTTTCAACTCCTGCAGGCGCTTCTTGACCCATAAATCCATTTTGGATACGGCATCATAATGCCAGGCAATATCATCCCGAATTTCGGGGATGTCAGGGAGATAGGCTGGTAAAGTTATCGAGTCTCGATGTATGTATCTGGGTTTTCTATTTAAGGTATCACGGGTTGCAATACGTTGAGTGTGTGTGCCATTGTAATTAAAAACTGAGAAAAATGGTTGTGATTTATTCGGACGGTCGACATAGGTTGCCCCTTTTTTGGACTTGTCCCATAAATTTTCAGGACGTTTACTGTCATTATAGTCGGTTTTGCTGTTATTCGAAGTGTAATACCCAGCTTCTCGGAGATAAAGGGGATAGTAAAATTCTTGTGGAACTGGTCGTGCCTCGCGGTGCCAATCGGTAGCCAACATGGGTGCATATACACCTGAAATCAAAGTACTTCTGGCAGGCGAACACTGTGCCCCATTGGAATAGGCATTATCGAACACGATACTGTTTTTGGCCAAGGAATCCAATGTTGGGGTAGTGGTATACGCGTTGCCATAAAATGAAAGATAAGGGGTCATATCTTCAACTACCAACCATAGAATGTTGGGTTTTTCTACCTCTTCCTTTTTACATGAAGCCATTACCATAAACAAAATGGGAACCACCAATCCTACTTTTGGGAGAAACCTAATCTGTAATAGTATTGGCTTGCTGTTTTTCAAAAGCTGCATCATAATCAGGATTATTTTCGGTGGGAATTGGTGCCCTATTTGCCATTCTCCATAAATCTAATTTCGCCAGAAGTTCTTTGGCCATTTCAGGGTTTTCATCAATCAAATTATAAGTTTCACCCAAATCGTTATTCAGGTTATAAAGTTCCAAGGCACTATCTTCAAAATATTGGTGAAGTTTCCATTGGCCAGAAATGATGACCGAACCTGGCCGGGTTCTGAACAGAGGGTCACGGCTATCATCTTCTGTTTTGTTGTAAGCTTGAAGGTAAATGGGGAAATGAAAATAAAGATCTCTTTCCCATTTTAAAGGATTTTGAAATTGGCCTACCAGACTCAATCCGTCCAAATTCACTGCCTTTTGGTTAGGACCTGCAATTTCTTGCAGGGTAGGGTAGATGTCCAAGTTGCTTACCGGGTTTTTGTTTTTGATTCCAGATGCCACTTTTTCGGGCCATCGCAATACCAAGGGAACGCGGATACCTCCCTCATAGTAGCTACCTTTTCCGGCCCGCAGGGGATCCTGATTGGAAATGGAACGTATACCCCCGTTATCGGAAGTGAAAATCACCAGTGTATTCTCGGCAAGATGAAATTCATCCAACGTATTCAACAGTCTTCCCACATTTTCATCCATAGCGCTGACCATAGCACCATAGGTTGGATTATCTTGTCCGTCAATACCTTCTTTCAACCGGTACCTATCTATCCATGATTCTTTTCCTTGGATAGGTGTGTGTACGGTGTAGAAGGGTATGTAGGCAAAAAATGAAGTATCCTTGTTCTTTTTTATGAATGAAATTGCTTCCTGTGTTAATCTATCGGTAAGGTATTCGCCATCTGGTCCATTTTCGATAAAGTCTATATTATAGGGAGAGAAATATCCATCCTTTCCTGGATTGCCACGATGACTTCCACCAATATTATGGTCAATACCCTGCTCACCTGGGTCCGATCCAACATGCCATTTACCAAAATTTGCAGTCACATAGCCGGCAGATTTAAGCATCTCCGGTAGTGTATAAACCATATTGCCAAGATGATCGGTGTTTTTAGTGGGTATCAGTTGGCGTGTTCTTTTATCACCCCGCTCCGACGGACTTACCGTATAGACCCCGTGTCGTGGAGTGTTCCACCCCGAAATTAAACACGCCCGGCTAGGAGCGCAATTCGCAGCCCCCGCGTAGGCGTTGGTAAAGACCATTCCTTGCTCGGCAAAGGCGTCCAGGTTGGGAGTGTCATAATACATACTGCCCATAAATCCTACATCCTTCCAACCTAAGTCATCCACATTGATCAAAACAATATTGGGTTTTTCCACTGGTTTTGCCTTGGGGCGTGGTTTACATGAAAATGCTGCCAATACCACCGACATCAGATAAAACAACCCAAACCATAATGACTTTATGTAAACCTTTTTATTCAACAATTGATTCTTTTTTGTCCCAACCCGGATTAGGACGCATCATTGTGGCATTATTTTTCCCACGCCAAGCTTGCAGTTCTTTGTATAGACCCTGGACCAACTCGGGTTCTTCTTTGGATAGATCCCTAGTCTCACCCAAATCGTCATCCAAGTTGAAAAGCATCTTTTTTCCGGTCTCGAAATCGTGAATGAGCTTGTAGTTACCTTTTCTGATAACGCTTCCCGGATGCCCTCCTTGGTTGCTATAATGCGGATAATGCCAAAATAGGGAGCGTTCTGGGACTTCCTGTTGCAAAATATTCCTACCATCCGTGGATATTTTTCTAATACCTACCGCATCAACAATGGTGGGAAAAATATCAATCCCTGATACCGGAATGATACTTTTGCTCCCAGCGGCTTTTTGATTAAAGTCCTTGATTATAAATGGAACTCGGATTCCACCTTCATAAAGCCACCCTTTACCGGCACGGAGGGGCAGGTTTGACGTTGGTGAGCCCTCAGATGTGGAGAGCCCACCGTTATCGGAGGTAAAAACAATTAGCGTGTTATCATAAAGCCCTAGCTCTTTTAACTTTTTAAGGACGCGACCCACATTCTCATCCATGCTTTCGACCATGGCAGCGTAGGTAGGGTGAGCCTGAACAAAACGCTCTTTAAAGGAATTTCCCTTAAAATGCCCCTCTTTCCATCGGGGGTCAAAATCAAGCTCGTTTAATGTATCCTTCAGAACCGTTTTCCTTTTTTTGCGATACTTTTCGATTGCTTCTTCCTTAGCTTGTAATGGGGTATGCACTTGATAAAAGGACAGGTTGATGAAAAAGTTCGCATCTTTATTGTCCTCTAAAAAAGCTATGGTCTCGTTGGCCAATCGGTCCGTAAGATATTCCCCTTCAGGCCCATCTTCTAATCGTGGGTTGCCATAAGGACTGAAGTAACCGTTAATGCCCTTCTTTTTGTTTCGGTCTGGCCGTCCCATATTAAACCCGCCTTTATTGATTTCAAATCCTTGGTTTTCGGGCCAATGGTCTTCATTTTCACCCAAATGCCATTTTCCGGCGAAGAAGGTTTTATACCCATTTTTTTTTAGGGATTCTGCAATGGTTTCGTAAGGAAGGGCCAGTTCGCTGGCAAACTCATTGGCCAACCAGCGGTTTTCTGGTTCCGCTCCTTTGTTGCGTCCTCTACCTGGAATCCAGTCAGTCACATCCACATTCGTGGGGTACAATCCGGTTTGAATACTTGCTCTGGATGGTGAACAAACAGGGCAAGAGGCGTAGCCATTACTGAATAAAATACCCTCCTTGGCCAGAGCATCTATATTGGGTGTTTCATAAAAACTACTTCCATACACGCCTACATCGGCCCAACCTAGGTCATCCACTACGATGAGCAAAACATTTTTTATGTCTTCCTCGGTCTCTAGGTTTTCTTTTTTTTCATTGTTTTTACAACTGCAAAAACATATAACAATTAGAATGGTTAGGTATCTTTTCATTTTGATGTTGTCGAACTAAGTAGTTTGGTTGGTCCAATTTCTTTTAGTGACCCAATAGGTTTAATCATAAAAGAATAGGCATATTTTTTTGCAGGGATTCGAAACTCAGGATGAGGCAGGGCCTTTTTTGACCAACTATCATCACCCCCTACACCCATTTGTTTGTGGTCAATGTTCAGCGTGGTGAAATCGCTTGCTCTCAAATCATAGGTATGAAGGGCTTGCTCTATATTCCAAGTGGTGTGGGGCCATGCACTCATGTTCAACAAGTCACCGTCTGCCCGCACCATCAATCCCGTGCCTTGCTTGTTTGTCAGTGCCATCCAGCGGACATCGGTTTTGTTACTACTTTCCTGCGGTCGTATATAGGTGTAGTAGTCTTCGCTGACTTTATTTGAATATGTTCCGACCTCGGAACCGAGTTTTCTGTCCCAGTAATTTTCATGTGGCCCACGTCCGAACCATTTTAAGTTCTCAAATTCTTTGGGCACTGCCAGTTGAAGTCCCAATTTAGGAAGCATTGGCAGTTCTTTGTCGGCATTGAAAGTTACATCAACCTTTAATGTGCCATCTCCAAAAATCAGATGGTTGACTTCCATGTTCGCCTTACCATTGGCAAAAATGTAGTTTGTTGTTGCCTGGACTTGTGTGTCTGTCATCTTTTTTAGCTGAAAATCAACGCTTTCCGGTGCCTTGGAGGCTTCTTTCCATAAGGCAAGGGTTTTATGGGTTTTACCTCCGCCCCGGTCGTTGTCAGTTGAAGGTCTCCAAAAACTGGGCTGAAGTCCTGAATGAATCAAATTTTTTCCTTTAAAACTAAATTTGGTCATCATTCCGGTCTGGGCATCAAATATGATTTCAAAGTTTTTGCCTGATACCCTGTTGCTTTCTAAGGCGATAACTTGGGTGCTTTTCAATTTTTTTGGTTTCAAGGATCTTGATAAAGGAAGCTTAAATTGCTCCCATGCGATTTCATGTCCCTTTGCGGCCCAGTTGGTATCCTCGTTCAGAGTAACCCCTAGGCGTATGAAATATTCTGCCCCTGCTTTCAGCTTTGGTCTTTTGAAGGGAACAGTGATTGTTTTTTCTTGATTGGGTTTCAGTGGAACAGGTTCCAAAGAGCCATTCTTTATGGTTTTACCATTTTCTTGCAATTCCCAAGAAATGATAAACTTGTCAAGATTGGTGAAGTTATGGTGATTGGTAATCTTTATTTTTCCGTTGGAGAGATCAACTTTGTCAAATGTAACCGGTTGAAATACTTTTTTAACTTCCCATAGAGCCGGTTTTGGATTTCTAGCAGGATCCACTATTCCATTTAGGCAAAAATTCCCTGAGTTTATTTCGGTGTCCCCCATATCACCGCCAAAGGCATAATAATCGATCCCATCTTCAGTTTTTTGAAGTAAGCCTTGATCGACCCAATCCCAAATGTAGCCCCCAATTAACCTTTTGTTTGCCTTAATAGCATCCCAAAACTGATATAAATTTCCCGTGGAATTCCCCATGGAATGGGCATATTCACACCAAAGTACAGGTCTGTCTTCACCCTCTAGATTTGCCATTTTTACCATGTATTCAATAGGGTTGTACATTCGGCTCACGACATCGACATAATCGGGATCCTTGATGATCTCATCTTCTATTTTGTGTTTGCCCCCCGTGGTCTGTGCCCCTTCATAGTGAATTGGCCGGGTAGGGTCGTATGCCCTAATCCAATTTGCCATGGTAGCGTGATTGAATCCTGAGCCCGATTCGTTGCCCAAAGACCAAAATACAATACTGGGGTGGTTCTTGTCGCGTTCTACCATTCTAACGGCGCGTTCCAAAAAAGCATTCGACCACGCTGGGTCGTTGGATAGCTTCCCTCCAATCCCATGGGTCTCCAAATTGGCTTCGTCCATCACGTAAATTCCATATTTGTCACAGAGCTGATAAAAGCGCTCATTGTTGGGATAGTGTGAGGTACGTACGGCATTGACATTAAATTTTTTCATTAGCAAAATATCCTGTAACATCAATTCCTCACTTACTACCTTACCTGTAATGGGGCTATGATCGTGCCGATTTACACCATACATTAGCACGGATTCTCCGTTGACAAAGAACTCGCCGTCCCGAATCTCGGTTTCTCTGAACCCAATTTTCGTACCACGGGCCTCGAGAAGCTTTCCGGTCTTGGTTTTCAAGCTAAAGACCAACGTATATAGGTTTGGTAGTTCTGCGCTCCACTTTTTAGGATTCTTTACCTTTTTCCGAAACAGGGCGAAGTCAGGCTTTCCGCGTTGTTCGTATTTTTCATTATAAATAGTCGCAACAGAACTTGATATGGGTTCTTCAAAAACTGCTTCTCCATTTTCGTCGTAGAGTTCCATCTCCAAGATTTCATCATCAAAATCAGTTGGACCGAAACGCTTGATTTTTGGTCGTATCTCCAAATCGGCATCTTTGTAATTTACATCCAGATTTGTACGTACAAAGAAGTCATATAGCTGTATTTTTGGAGCTGCAGACAGATATACGTCTCTATGGATACCGCTCAACCGCCAATGATCTTGGTCTTCGAGGTATACACCGTCGCTCCATCGAAACACTTTCACCGCCAATTCGTTTTTTCCCTCTTTCAGATAAGGAGTGATATCAAAATGGGTAGGAAGCATACTATCTTCACTGTAACCTAATAATTCACCGTTTAACCATACATAAAAAGCAGAACTCACTCCACCGAAGGTAAGTGTAATCTGCATACCGTTCCATTGGTTTGGAACCTCAAAGGAAGTGCGGTACAGACCTGTGGGGTTATCGTCTTTGGGGACAGAAGGAGGGTCAACAGGCCTAAATGGGTATTTAATGTTGGTATAGATTGCAGTGCCATAACCGTGAAGTTCCCAGTTGGCGGGTACAGGTAGCATATTCCAATCAGAATCATCCATAGCTGTTGTATGGAAATTTTTTGGTGCTTGATCTGGTGTAGCATACCATTGAAACTTCCAATCACCGTTCAAGGACAGGTACCGATTGGAATTCTTAATGGTTCCGGTCAGCGCTTCAAATTTGGTTTCAAATGAATGGGATGTCGCTTTTGATGGTAATCTATTGATGCCATTTGTTTGGGGGTCTTCCCAGGGTTTTATTTTTTGGCCTATTGCAGTAAGACATATCGTGCACAAGACACTGATTAGAAATGACGTTCTGGATAACATATTTTGATTTTGCAAAAATCTAAACTAGGCATCAAGATTTGGATTTTGTTCACAAAAGGTTGCAAATTGGGTATACAAATGTTCTTACCCTGTATTACTCAAAATCAAATCTAAACTCGGTTTTACAACATTCTCCTTTTTCTCTTCGAATTGCTTGGCATATTCTTTCGGACTCACTCCAAATTCCTTGTTGAAGCACTTGGCAAAGTATTTTGGATTATTGAAGCCCGTCATATAGGCAATCTCGGATACATACATTCGATTTTTCTGAAGTAACTGGGAAGCTCGTTTCAGACGAATCTTTTTTATGAAGTTCACCGGGGTTTCATCAAGAATGGCCTGTAATTTTCTATAAAGATTGGCACGGCTCATACCAACTTCGGAAGCAAGGTATTCAACACTCAATTCTGCATCTTCCAGTGAACTTTCTACGATCTGGATAAGTTTTTTGATGAGTTTTTCATCATTGGATTCCAATTCGATTTCCGAGGTGTTCACCGAAATGATTTTGCTGTACTTATCCTTCAGGGATTTTCTTGATTGAAGGGTGTTTTTGACCTTCCATTTTAAAAAGTCTGGACTAAAGGGTTTTTCAATGTAGTCAGAAGCCCCCAAGCTTAGACATTCAATCTTGGTTTCTTCTGAATCCTTGGCAGTGAGCATAAAAATGGGAAGATGCGAAAGGTCTTCATTGGCCTTGAGATTTTTAAGCAGCTCTATGCCATCTTCCACGGGCATCAAGATATCACTAATGATAAGGTTAGGTCGATGCTCCTGCACCTTTTGATACCCCTCTTTTCCATTTTTTGCCTCTATGATGTCAAATTCGTTGAATAGTTCTTCCCGCATCATGGTCCTTAATTCGTTGTTGTCATCAACCAGTAATATTTTGGGTCTTTGTACATAAGGGGCTGTTTCCTGATGTACTCCATTGGATGTTATTTCTTCATATACCTGGTATTCTGTTTTAGTGGTAATGGAAGGTCTTCTGCTCCTATTTTCGCCAAGAAGCTGATTTTCTTCATAGTGATCCCTTTCTATAGGCAATAGGAAGGTGAACTGGGTAAACTCATTTTCTATGCTGTCCACCTCTATGACGCCCTTGTGCGCCTTAATTAGTTTTTGAACCAATTCCATGCCTATTCCCGTACCAGGAACCTGCTTGGCGGGCATTTTTGTTGATTGATAGTACCTATCAAAGATGTATTTCAGGTTTTCCTTTGGAATGCCAAGACCATTGTCCCAAACTGTACACTCTACATACATTCCTTTGGGAATATTATTTCGAATACTTTGTTCAATGCCTATTTTTTTTGAACTCAAACGTATTTCCACACGCCCATTCTCTGCAGTATACTTGAAAGCGTTTGATAGGAGGTTGAAGAGAACTTTTTCGAAAATTTGAAGGTCATAAAAGGCACTGATTTCTTTCTCCTTGCAAATCAGCTTGTAGGTTATGTTGTTGATTTTGGCAAAGTCGTTGAAAGCGTTCTTTAGGTTTTTTATATCTTTCACAATGTTGTTTTTTGATACCCGAAGTTTAAAAGCGCCAACATCGTTCTTGCGAATATCCATTATCTGGTCAATGAGCCTTCCGATACGTAAAGAATTATTATAAATACGTTTCGCGGTGTTTTCTCCCAACTGATACTTTCCTTCTCGAATCACTTTTTCAATTGTCCCTTGAATTAATGTCAAAGGCGTACGAAGCTCATGCGATATATCTGTGAAGAATACCATTTTCATTTTGTGGTGTTCCAGGTCCTTAAGGTGGCTTACCGTTTCGGCAAAAAGGTTTTTTTTCAGTCTAAACCAATTTCTGACCAAGAAACTTCCAATTAGGATAATGAGAATTCCAGCAACAACGTATAATAGCTTCGCTGTGTTATTGGCCCAAAAAGGTGGTCTGATTGTAAATTTTAAAACAGCAGGCTGGTTGTTCCAAACACCATGACTATTAGTGCTTTTGACCTTAAAAGTGTAGTCTCCAGGGTTAAGCCCATTATAGTTGGCGCTGCTATTTTCAGATGAGGTATAAATCCAAAAATCATTAACCCCTTCCATCATGTAGGCAAACTTGTTCTTATCCGGAGCTGTAAAATCTAAAGAGGTGAATTTTATGGCAATATTGTTCTCGTTGTACGGCAAGACTATTTTTTCGTTTTCAGTAAGTGAACTTAGGTTACGTAAACCTGTGTTATTTGGGTTGTTGGATGTTTTCAAAACCTCAAATTCGGTTATGATGGTTTTTCCCAGTTCTTCGTTAATCGAATATTCTTTAGGATTTAGCTTTACCAAATTTTTGCTATTGGCAAAGTAAATGCCGCCCGACACCTCCTTTGCACTCTCGTTAAAATTGAACTGGTTATCCAGAAGGCCATCTTGGCGACCAAAGTTTGTAAATCGTTCTGTCTTTACCTCAAAAAGGGTAATTCCATTGACAGTAGAAACCCAAATATTGCCTCTGTCATCTGATTCCATTGCGGCAATGGTGAGGGAGTTGAGCCCATGTTCTTTGCCATAGGCGATAAATGTTCCGTCAGTTGCGTCGTAAACGTTGATTCCTCCACCTCTGGTACCGATGTAGATTTTATCGTCCAGTTCTAAAAAACATAAAATAGCATTGGAGTTTAGCCCCTCTCGTCTGTTAGGATAAAAATGTTGCAATCGCTCCTGGGTCAAATCAGCTAGATAAACCCCCATTCCACGAGTGCCTATCCATAACTTGTTATTTTTATCGAGATGAAAGGCAGAAACGTTCAAGTTCTTCAGCTTTTGCTGAATTTTGAGCTTGAAATTGGAAATTGAGGTCTCAGAGTTTATAATATCGATACCGCCGCTCCATAGACCAATCCAAGTCTCATTGGAATTCAGAGAAAGAATGTCCTTTATCCCACGTTCATATTCTTTGATGGTTTCAAGGGTTGGAGCTGTTGAGTAGAGTCCCTTTGTTCTTTTGAGTGTATTGTCTACCCCTAGCCATAATTCTTCTGAGCCAAAATCTTTGGCGATAACGTTGATTTGACCGTTCAATTTGTTTCGGGACAAAACTTCGGAAAACTCATTTTCCTCTTCATTCACATACAATCCCTCAGTTGATGCAGTATATAATTTTCCCTCTGGCTCAGCAAATAGGGCTGTTATAAGCTCGGGAGAACTTCTGTATGGTAGATTGTGCCGTTCAAAGATGATGCCGTCATTTTTGAGCTTGAAAACTCCACTTGAGCTAGCAATCCAAATATTCTGGTGCTTATCAATAGCAAGGGACTTAAAACTGTTCGATTCTCCTATATCCTCTGAACTAATATAGTTTTCAAATACTTCGAGTTGGTTTCCCTTGGTATAAACCTTGATAATCTGGTTCGGCGTGCATACGTAATATTCCTTTTTGTAGGGATGCTTCACCAGACTTGCTGGCCCATTTATGTTTCCTGTTTTGAAGGAATACGCATCCAAAGTTTCCAGTTTACGATCATCTTTGCGATAGGAGAGTATGTATAAACCTTGGGAATTCAGAGTCAAAAAGGAATTTTCCTTATAATTTATCAAAGACAAGGTGGGCTGCTCAAAATTGGTTTTTTGCAGGTTCCCATTCGGCTTCACCGCTAAAATACCCTTTGTGGTAGCAATCCAGTACCTCTGGTGTATGTCTTCAACAAAGGAGTTTATCCGCTTGTTGAACGGCAAATGCTGATTTCGATCCAGGTAGTTATGTGCCGTATCAAATATGAGGCTATCTGCTTCAGTATGTGGTTGGACTTTCAAAAGCCCCGACTTCCATAAATTGGCATAAACGACCCCTTTGGATGATTTACCCAATATGGAAGCTGTGGTGTTTTTATAAAAACCCGAGAATTTTTCTTCTGATCGATTGAAAAATACCAAATAACTTTCTGTGCCAATCCAAAGGTTACCGAAATCGTCTTCAAGAATGCTGTTAACCGTATTGTTGGGAAGTGAGGACTCTTCAAATACGTTGAATTGATATTCGATCAAATCATGTCCGTCATAACGAAAAAGACCATCGTTGGTCCCTATCCACATGAAACCGATATTATCTTGATACACCACATTGGCATTTATATCAAAGGACTTTCCATCAACCGTCAGGATGTTGGAACGAGAAGATTGTAGCTGCGTATAGCCTACTTGCACTAGCAGAAGTAAAAAGAGGGATGACAAGGGGCCAAAATGTTGCATAAAGGATAAAGAAATCCTTAGACGGAAAAACCTGAAAAAATGATGATAATATAATCTATACATTTTGAAATTGTGGTTTATTTAAAAAACCATACATATTTATGTCAATATTATATATAATTCAAATACATTCCAAGGAGAACTGTTGTGTGCTGTCTAATTTATGGGGCAAAAATGTTGCATAACTTCCCGATACCTGTAAATCTTAATAAAATGTAAATTTTTTGTAACAATTTTCCCCTATTATTGAGAATGTCGAAAGGGTCGGGAGCAGATTCTCTTGTTAAGTTTACCGAAACAATAACCAGCTTTAGTCTAACTGAATTAATATTACAAACTATGCGACAACTACTTTTTATCTTGCTAGGAACCATATGGTTTTCTGGCCAGAGTCAAAAAACGATATCGGGCGTCGTAACCGATGAGGCAGGTACCCTATTGCCGGGTGTTACTGTTTTGGTACAGGGCACCAACAATGGCGTCGCTGCAGATTTTGATGGTAACTATTCCATTCAAGCCAATACCGGGGATGTATTGCAGTTTTCCTTTATAGGTTATATACCCCAAAATGTTACTGTGGGCGAAGCAACAGTTATAAACATTGTCTTGGTTGAAGATACCCAACTATTGGATGAGGTTGTGGTCATTGGTTATGGAACGTCCTCGAAAAAACAACTGGTATCCGCGGTGGCATCGGTAAAGGCTGAAGAAATTCAGAACCAACCGGTGTCAAGGGTCGATCAGGCCCTACAGGGTCGGGCAGCGGGCGTCGAGGTGGTCTCCAACAATGGTGCCCCTGGTGAGGGAGCGACTATCCGTATTAGGGGTAACAGTTCCATTAATGGGAACAATGACCCTCTTTTTGTGGTAGATGGGTTTATTGTGGGTACAGGATTCAATTTGAACAATATCAACATTAATGATATTCAGTCCATAGAAATTCTTAAAGATGCGACCGCATTGTCCATCTACGGTACACGAGGCGCTGCAGGAGTGGTCCTTATAACTACCAAGAACGGAACATCCTTGCCTGTTGGAAAACCGACCTTCACTCTAAATTCTTATGTGAGCATGGACGCGCTGGCCAACGAAATCGAAATATTGGGAGGTCAGGATTATGTGGATTATCTTAACGAAGCGGGTCAATTTACGCCTGGAACCCCAATCAATGTAAACGGTACTCTGGTGCCCATCGGTTTCACGGATCCCAGTTTGCCATTGCAGTTTGATAATCCAGGTGCGGTGCCCACTACCGACTGGGTAGATGAAGTAACCTCGTCGGGTATAATCTATAATACCGACCTTTCTGTAACCGGTAGAACGGAGAATACCAATTACTACTCATCAATCAACTATTTCAATCAAGAAGGTTTGATTAAAAATTCCGGGTTGGAGCGGGTAACTTTTAGGAGCAACTTTGATGTTGATGTGTCCGAACGGTTTAAGTTTGGTACGCGTTTAAATCTAAGCACCTTCAGAAGGGAGCGAAATAAGGTCAATTTTCAACAAATAATTTCCGGAGTACTTCCAATTAGAACGGTATTTGACGATGAGGGCAATTTCACCGGAACCAATCCCGTAAGCGGTACATTGCAACGTAACCCTGTAGCGGATTACCAGTTGCGGGTGGACCACGATTTGGTCACCAATATTATTACCAACTTATATGCAGAATATGAACTCTTCGAGGATTTTAGGATGAGAACCAGTTTTGGGGCGACCTTTAATTTTTTTAAGCGAAACGAGTATCAACCAGGTGCCCTACCAGAAAGGCTTTTGAACAATAATATTGGTGGTTTCGGTCGCATAAGAACGAATAATTCCAAGGATATATTGAGTGAGACCACTTTTACTTGGGACAAGAGATTTGGTGACCATTCGTTAAACATATTGGGTGGTTTTACGGCTCAAAAAATCACCAATGAAACCACCGATCAATCCGCAGAAGGCTTTCCCAACGATGTTGTGGAGTTCAACAACCTTTCCTTAGGTTCTGACCCAGAAACCTATCAAGTTAGATCCGGGTATGGCCAACGAACATTGACTTCCATCTTGGGCAGGGTAACCTACGGATACAAAGACCGCTATATTTTAACGGTAGTTGGAAGGCAAGATGGCTCCTCTGTGTTTGAGGACGGGAACAAGTATTCTTTTTTTCCATCCGTTGGGGTGGCTTGGAATGTCGACGAGGAAAATTTTATGACTGATTTGGAAGCCATCAACAGGTTGAAGTTTAGGGGAAGCTATGGAATAGTTGGTGAGCAAGGGGTAAGCCCATACAATTCTTTTAATTTATTCGATCCTGAATTTAATTATTTCAACGAAGTCTTGGTTCCAGCTGTAATCTTGGACGATCCTGCTACCAATGATTTGACCTGGGAGACAACAAAGCAACTGGATTTAGGTCTGGAAATCGGCTTGTTGAACAATCGGATTTCAATCGAGGCAGGATATTATAAAAGGACTACGGAAGATTTATTACTGTTTCGGGATTTGCCCAATACAGCGGGTAACAGGGTACTTGAAAATGTAGGTAGTGTTGAGAACCGAGGTTTTGAATTTTTGTTGGATACAAGAAATATTAGCAATGATAACTTTAGCTGGAACACTACGTTTACCCTCACTTCCAACGACAGCGAGGTTTTGGATATTGGTGATGAAGAGTTTATCGACATTCAGTCAACCGGTAATCAGGGCGGTCCTTCTGCACGACTTATCCCTGGAGAAGCTTTTCCAGCCTTTGTTGGTGCCGAGTATTTGGGGACTTACAAAGACCCACAGGAAATTATAGATGACAACGCCGTAGGACGCGCCTTTTTAGGGAGTCCCCGTTATCGTGATGTTAATGAGGATGGGACCATCAATCAAGAAGATTTTTCGGTAATTGGGAGTCCCCAACCTGACTTTTTTGGAGGGTTAAGAAATACTTTCTCCTGGAAAGGTCTGAATCTGGATGTTTTCTTTCAGTACTCCTTTGGTGCCGAAATATTCAACGTGGTGACCCAACGTTCCTTGTTCGGAAGAGGGGATGAAAATGTAGATCCAAGAGTATTGAACCGATGGAGGGAAGGGATTGATGAAACCTCCGACATTCCTCGAGCAGGAACCTCTACCAGTCTGTTTAACCCAAATAGTACGGTTAATATAGAGGATGGTTCTTTTGTTCGATTGCGCACAGTTACCCTCTCCTATGATATTCCTGTGGAAAATGTGGGACTGGGTGATATTTTCAAAGGTATAAACGTGTACGTAACGGGTAGAAACCTTTTACTATTCTCTGACTTCACCTTGGGTGATCCTGAAGTGAATAATTTCACTTCCGCGAGTACAAACAATCAATTTGGTGGTGTTTCCCAAGGTTTTGCTGCAGGAGCATATCCATATGCAACAAGTATATTAACGGGTGTAAGATTCGAATTTTAAAAAAACAGCAATGAAAAACAAAACATTTATCGTATCAATTTGTGCAGTTTTGATGGTGCTTTCAGGCTGTGATAGCTTTTTAGAGGAAGATTTGCGCGATCAAATTGCCGTAGAGAATTTCTTTAACAACGATCAAGAAGCCGTGTTGGCCGCCAATGGACTTTATCGTATTTTACACAGGGGAACCCTTTATAGAACCAGAGGCTTGGATAATTATTATGTCAATGGTGCCGATGAGGTGGGTCCTAGCAGAAATGTGAACGGCAATATCCATAACTATTTGATTCAAGAAGGGGTCGCTGATGGAAATGGCACATGGGGAGCACTCTATGAAATTGTACGTAATGCATCATTGAACATTTCAAGTATTGAAGGTAATGAGAGCCTTTCTGAGGAAGTAAGGAATCAAACCTTGGGCGAATCCTATTTCATGAGGGCATTGGCCTATTTTCACTTGACCAACCTTTGGGGCGATGTACCCTATTTTAGGGAACTGCTTCCCCTTGAAGAACTGGGCGTGTTGGAACGCACTTCGAGAGATCAAATTCGTACCGACATGAAGGCCGATTTGACCCTAGCCTTTGATTTATTACCGAATCAACCTGATTTGGGGCGTGCCTCAAGATGGGCGGCCGAAGCTTTGAAAGCTAAATTTCATCTCTTCGATAGGGAATGGGCAGAAGCCAAGATCGCATGTGATAACATTATCAATAATTCGCCACATCGTTTACTTGAGGATTTCGCCGCCGTTTTTGACCAGACAGATTTGACAGATCAATATAACGATGAACAGATTTTTGTTATTGATTTTACCACTGATCCCGTAGAAGGGTTCAACGATGGAGCTACACAACGGACGGATGATTACAATCCAAGGCTACGTGATGAGCCCAGTAATCGAAATGATCGCCCTGGAGGCGAGGGCACACCCGCAAGGTGGGAATTGCTTTTTGCGGATTTACAGGCTGTTGGACAGGATATGACTGGTTTTGGATGGGCTATTCCACTCCCAGAATTGGCAGACCGGGCCAATTGGGATCCGGATGACTTGAGATATGATGCCACCATTGTCAGCGAATATTTGGGATACGAGTTGTCGTTTCCATATTTCAGGAAAAATTGGAACTTGAACCAGACTTCGCCTCGACAGAACCACCATGAAAATTACGTGGTGTTCCGTTTGGCGGATATTTATTTAATGGCGGCGGAAGCCGAAAACGAACTTAATGGTCCTAACGGAGCATACCCTTATGTGAACCGTGTCCGTGAGCGGGCCTTTGAACCTGATAAACCTTGGAGCGGAATGAACCAGGAACAATTTCGCTTGGCGATGTATGATGAGCGTAAGTTTGAGCTATGTACCGAGGGGTATCGTAGAATGGACTTGATTCGTTGGGGCATTTTACTGGAAACTGTGCAAAGTGTTCAGCATAGAGCATGGAACAACCCAGCGGACAACATTCAACCATACCACGTATTGCTTCCCATACCTCAGGAGGAGCTTATCCTGAATCCAAATTTATTAAACTCAGACCCTACCAACAATGGGTATAGAGGCGGATAAAAAATTAAACTGGAAAAATTGGCAATTTGATATCATTATTATTAGATGAAAGATAGAATAGGAAGGTCTTTAGGCTATGCGGTGTTGTTTTTAATATTTGCCTGCAACCCAAAAAACAAAAACAAGAAGGAAATGGCCCATATGCTTAATGGCAAAACCAAACCTAATATAATCTACATTTTAGCCGATGATTTGGGGTACGGTGATATTGGGGTTTATGGACAAAAGAAGTTTCCCACACCAAACATTGATAAATTGGCCAAGCAGGGAATGTTGTTTACACAGCATTATTCTGGAAGCACGGTTTGCGCTCCATCAAGGTCGGCTTTAATGACTGGCATGCACACTGGTCATACGGTTGTTAGGGGAAACAAGGAAATAAAACCAGAAGGACAATTTCCAATTCCAGATAGTACTTTCACTATGGCCGAGGCTTTGAAAGCGCAAGGGTATTCCACGGGTGCTTTTGGCAAGTGGGGACTCGGATTTCCAGGTTCCGAGGGGGATCCCATCAAACAAGGATTTGATTCATTCTTTGGTTATAACTGTCAACGGCTCGGGCACAACTACTATCCCAGACATTTATGGTCAAACTATGATTCCATCGTAATATCTGGGAACGAAGGAAAGAACAAAGAAGTTTACGCCCCGGATTTAATTCATGAAAAAACACTTGATTTTATTGAGAACAACAAATCCAATCCTTTTTTTCTCTACGTAGCTTCCATCTTACCTCATGCTGAATTGGCTGCCCCCGAAGTATTGATGAAAAAACATCGAGGAAAATATGAACCGGAAAAAACCTATGAAGGGTATGATGATGGACCCGAATATAGGGAAGGCCCATATGAATCCCAAAAAGAAACCCATGCTGCATTTGCAGCTATGGTTGATGTTTTGGACCAACAGGTTGGAGAAATCGTTTCCAAAATTGAAGAGCTTGGCCTCACTGAAAACACATTGATAATTTTTACTTCTGATAATGGCCCGCACCAAGAAGGAGGGGGAGATCCTGTTTATTTTGACAGTAATGGCCCCTATAGAGGTTTTAAGCGCGATTTGTACGAAGGGGGAATTCGGGTGCCGATGATTGTCAAATGGCCCGAAAGGATTGAAGAAAATTCAAGAACCGATCATATCTCAGCCTTTTGGGATGTATTGCCTACGTTGACGGAATTGGCAGGAGGCCGTCAATTGGAAGGTTGGGATGGTATCAGCTTTTTGCCGACACTCCTCGGTGATGTGGAGAACCAACAAGAACACGACTATCTATATTGGGAATTTCATGAAAAAGGAGGTAGACAGGCGATACGAAAAGGAAAATGGAAGGCAGTAAGGTATAACGTTTTTGAGGAAAGTTCTAAAATCGAACTGTATGATTTATCAAAAGACGAAAGGGAGCAAAACAACGTGGCCGAGCACTATCCAGAACTTGTCGCTGAAATGGGCGCATTAATGGAAGAGGCCCGGACACCTTCGGAGGTTTTTCAGTTCAGTCAGGAAACCTATTTGAACAGCAAGTAAAGTAGTTTAGTTAATTTGAGTTAGTGGGTTTTACTCCAAAGGGGCTTTTCGCAAAGGCCCCTTTTTAAATCGAAGTCATGAAGATTTTTTTATTCATTCTCCTATTTCCTGTGTTTTTCATCGCTCAAGAGCCGTTACCAAAAATTGAAATCGACACCAAAAAAGGACACGGGATAAATTTGGGAAGTAGCGGGTTCAATGTAAGAATAGCAGACAAGGTATGGAACTATACCCACCCTGATTTCCGTAAAGCTGTTCATGAGCTACGCCCAGGTTGGTTGCGTTTTTTTTCCGGAACGATGGGTGATGCCTTTAACTGTGCCACGGGTCAATACGATTTGGATTATGCCCATATGTTCGATAAGTCAAAGCAATATCTTAAGGGATATGAATTTACAGAGATAAAAGGACCACATCGCATTTTTGACTTATACCAACTTTTGGGAGAAATAAACGGAAAACTTGTTGTGACCATCAATGCCTTTTCCGAAACTCCTGAAATCACTAAAGAGCTTGCACGTTTTGTAAAGAACAATAACATTGAGGTGGAGGTTTGGCAGTTTTGTAATGAACCCTATTTCTACGTTCCACATCGTGAAAGGTATTGGTGGAACAATGGATACGACTATGCGGTTAAAATGCGGCCACACGCAGATGCTATATTGGAAGTCTTTCCAGAAGCGCAATTAGCGCTGAACTTCACGTGGGACGGAATCTGGGGGTTCATGAAGGAGATAAACCAATATCAACGGGAGCATGGTGCCTATTGGAACACCTTTTCAAAACACTCCTATGCCCCACATACGGGCAAACGCGAATCCCTAGATGCTGCATATCGCAGGGCCAACTCCAAGCTTTTGGAGGCTACCGGCAAAGAAGCCATGGAGGAAATAGAAGCATATACCTCTGAAGGCATTCCCATGCTCATAACCGAGTTTGGTATTTGGAACAAACCTTTGGACGGTATTTATTACAGCATCTATAATATCGAATATACCATGCGCCAGTTGCAACATAAAAATACTCGATGGGTCGGCGCACACGAGATCAGCAACAAATATGTTCCCGAAAAGAATTTCAATCATTTGGTAACAGAAGCGTATCGGAAACGCGAACAACTGAATACCGATTCCATTAAAACAGGAATCCACAGGTTGTTGGAGGGCAAGGCCTATAAGATTTACAACCGTGCAGTCAACAATTCCGATTTTGTTTATACAACCAGAATATTAGGTGGTTTAAAGGCAATCGGAATGAATCAGACCGTTGTTGAAGGCATGTACGCCCAAACTTATCGGGGTACCAATGGTTATGATTATTTGGTGGTCACCAACCGCAGTTTGGAAACAAGTGAATTTGAGTTGACTTTGGACGGAAAGCCTTTGAAAAGAAAGATAGAACTTGAATACATCTCAGCTGATGACTTGACAACAAAGAACACCGAAATACGTTCCGAAACAAGCGACGGCCAAAGACTCGTTATAAAACCGTTGAGCGTTACAGTGGCTAAATGGAAGTCTGACCGAAAAACTACCTTACCACCGCCACGAATTTATGATTTATCAGTTACTGAAAATGGAGTGAACGCGGTTTGGGGCAACCTAGAAGGAGCCACCGAATATCAATTGTGGTATGGAACAGTATCTGATTCTCTAAACAACAAAATCGATGGTATAAAAAGGACAAACCATGAAGTGACCAATTTGAAACTTGGCGAAACCTATCATTTTCAAGCGGTGGCTTTGAACTCTTCAGGTGATATTTCAAAATCCAAAATCGTTTCTCAAGGATATCATTTGCCGGGAACACCATCAATTTTCAAGACCGCAAGGCGGGATGATACCGCCACCATTATGTGGCAAAGTGTCAAAAATGCTGAAGGATATCTCTTAAAATACATTTCAAAAACAGGTGAGGAAAAAATAGTGGATGCCAAGAATGTTTTTGGGTATCGTGTGGAAGGACTTGAAATGGACATAGCTCGTGACTTTACTGTTGCAGCCTACAATGGATTGGGACAGGGTAAATTTTCGGAACCTGTGACCGTAATCCCTAAAGAAAACATTCCCTATTCCCCAAGGGACGTATCCGCACGGGAAACCCCTGAGGGAAATATCATGTTGAACTGGACTCCCAATGATCTAAACCCACCAGGAACAACATATATTGTTCTTCGGGGTGAAAAGTTACATGACTTTAAAGTACTGGCTTCAGATTTGGAAAACACCAGCTTTGAAGATACTTCCGTGAAGAAGGGCAAGGAGTTTTTTTATACGGTGAAAGCCGCGACAGGGGAAGGGGAAAGCAATTTCTATCCCAATATTGCCACACCGATCAAACTGGACGCCAATTACAGGATTGAAATAACGGCGATAGAACAAGACACCAATGGCAACTATGTTGTAGATGTTGAATTTGATAATATCCCTCTTGATGGTTACCATAGCTTTGGAATCGTATATAGTAATATCTCGTACCTAACCGTGGAAGAAACACGGATTGAAGAAAATCAGGTCGATAAAAACCGAACCAGGTTTCAAGTCGTTATTCCAAGGGAGAAACTTCGACAGAATTCCCGATACGCGATAAAGGCCTATGTGAACACGAACGGGAAGGACGTTTTTAGTGCTCAACCTGATAGGATAATTGAGGTCAAAACCAAAGTCGATTGATGAATCAAAGGCTCAAAACAAAATCTCATGAAAAACCCAATGGTTTTTTTTATTTGCGACATTTTTTCTGGGATTTCATTTTGTAAAGAATCCACGACCGTTGGACTAAACGGCTTTTCAACATTTTGGTAGTGTGGCCCAAAGAGGTATCGATTGGAAGTGGTGCATTTTTGGATAAAAAGTTGTCTTATTTCTAAAGGCATAATTTGCCTATCAACTGTGAGGTTTTCGAAGAGTCCCCGATTCAAATATGGCATCTTTAAATTGAATTCCGCTTTCTGCGATATGGTCAATGTTTAGAGTGACAACATCCTTTACGCCTTGGCAAACCACATTAGTGTAACCAAGACCGTCCACAACAATAATACGACAGATGGTTTGTGAGAATGCCCATGCTCTTTGGAGGAGCCTAAGGCGCATTCTTTACATTAAGCCAATAAAGGGAAATTGACAACACACAATTAAGGAAACCATCATTTCTCTAGCTTACCTATATGGCTACAGAAGGGTAATATCGATTTTGGTTATGGATCGTCTGGGTAAATTCACCTGAATAATTGTGCTGTTTTCTATAACCTTGGCTGATAAAGACTGACCATCAATTGTGGTTGTTTCACGCCATTGTCTGTAGGTCACCGCCCCATTGATTTCAAGGTTGTTCTCAAAGGATATGGTATAATCTGTGTAAGAAGTGTCGGTCATGTTAACAAAATATACCGTTACAAGTTTATCCTTTATAAAAGCACGACTTTGGAGTTTACCGAGCTCCGAAATGTCCTCTCCATCGATATCTGTCATGGTTATGGGCCTTGAGCCCAAAAGCGGGGTTGAGGCAGCTTGCATCAATCTGGTACGAAGCTCATCCTTTAGATTGTAATCCCACCACATGAAACCGGTCATTCCCAAATCCGTCTGATCCCAGAGCGTGACCATGGCTGCTTCTGCATTCAAAAAAACATCAGGTCTATCCGCTTTTACATTGTCCCAGTGCGGTTCGGTAGCCCAAAAAGGTCTATCACTAACGGTGTTTAGATCTGTAATCAACTTGTCTTTTGGCCTGAACTGCGGATAGTAGTGAGTCCCATAGATATCCATATCATTGCCCCATCCGCTTTCCATTAGAATTTGCACCCAATTCCTTTTATTGGGGCCAAAGTCTTCATAGCCTACCAGAACTGGTATGTCAAAGCCACGGGTTGAAGCCAAGGTTCGTAATTCAAAAATGGTTTCATGGTATTTTTGGGGAGTGATGTTTCCCTCGTTATATACAAACTCGTTGTCGATTCCCAAATAATCTATGGTAATACCCCTATCATTCATAAATTCAATAAAATCAGCCAACATAATGGCATATTGTTTCGGTACAATACCGGTTCCGTCCTTGACCCAGTCTGGAAAGGAATTCGTGCTTCTCAGCTTTTTACTGGCAAAAATTTTAAGATCTGGCCTAACAGAAAGAGCGGTGGTGATGGAAGTCAGCATAGGTTCGTATTCAGACTCCAAAACAACACCGGGGCCAGGATGCGCAGGGCGTTGAATGTCCCCATAAATGGAAATTCTAAGACCGTTCATACCATCATTGATTAGATGCGAAGTCGCTTTTTCAACGGTGTTGGTTCTATCGGGCCAGCCTTTCAAATCAAAGAAAAAAGCATCTATCAACTTACCTTGGTTGCTTGTGTTGATAATACTGTTGACCTCTACTGAGGTTTCATTCTCCTGTTCTTCTGGTAGTCCATTTTCTTCGGATTGTTGGATTTCAACATCACCAGTATCCGTACTACAACCGTAGTTCAATAAAATGGGGATCAGAACAAGAAAAAATAGTGGATTAAATGTTTTCAAGGGGATAAGTTTTGAAATTTAAAAGTAATTAAAGCCGCCCTTGATCCGAAACATTTTTAGAAGGTTGCAACATTAAAACCTCCAATTTGATACTACCGTTATAAATGAATTCTGGTTCCTTATTAAGACTAAATCCTGACCTGCGGATTGGCCGGCGGGTGATACTTACTTTAAACAGGCGTATTCTCATGTAGATTTAATGAGAATTGAAAATTTGCAACATTTTTACCCTTTTAATGAGAGATACAAAATTTCTAATCCCTTTAAATTAGAATGTTCGAAAAAATGAATACATCAAAATCATTTTTAGAGTAACAACCAAACTTAAATATTCTTTTAAAATGAAAAAATTAACTTATCTATTCCTATTGTTTGTGGCGGCCTTCTCCAATTCTTGTGAGGACGATGAGGGAATGGCCACCTTGGACTTTTCAGCATTGGATGCAGTAGTTGCAGAGGCAACGGCTGAAGCTGATATCGACAAAGAAGGTGAAAATGGGGGTGATATTATTGTAGGATCCACCCAGATTTTATTGGATGCCATAGAAAGGTTCTCTGCCTATAAGGAAACTGCCGTTAATCAGGGTACTGTAAATAGTGCCGTAAATCTTTTAACCATAGCATTGGATACTTATCGCAACAGTGTGGTCGTAATTGACAATGTTTCACTGGTACAGTCGATTAATGCGGCACAAACGTTATTGGACAGTGCGGGTCCGGAGGGAACCGAAATAGGGGATGTTATCGTGGGGTCAAAAGCTATATTCCAAGCGGCCATTAACGCTGCACAAGTAGTCGCAGATAACCCTAACTCCTCCCAAGCAGAAATCGATGGAGCAGAAACCGATCTTAATGAGGCAACGGCCATTTTTGAGGCCAGTATTGTAGCGGATACGGATTTTTCCGCTTTGAACGATGCCATTGCCTCTGCACAGGAATTAGTGGACAATGCCGTTGAAGGTACTGAAAATGGTCAATATGCGGTGGGGTCAAAAGCAGTTTTGCAAGCAGCTATTGATGTTGCCCGGGTCGTAGCGAACAATGCAGCGGCACAACAGTTGCAAGTGGACCAAGCACTAGCGGATCTTAATGCGGCCGTGGCAGTCTTTGAAGCTGGAAAAGTGGTACCACCTAGTTTCTTGACATTTGAGGGTGATGATTATATAAAGGTAAACGGATTTAAAGCAGTTACCGGTGGAGGTCCAAGAACTTGTGAAGCCTGGGTCAAAACCGAATCGTCTGAAAATAATATCATCATCATGTCTTGGGGTGAAAACTCAAGTGCACAGAAATGGGATATAAGACTTCACAATGGCAATAGAGCACTTCGTGTTGAGTACAATGGTGGCGGGGTAGTAGGAACCACACCATTGAATGACGGAGAGTGGCACCACATCGCGATTGTCGTCCCGGCAGACGGTGTGCCGTTGACTAGTGTTCTGCTTTATGTCGATGGTCAACCAGAGGCGACCACATCTGCTTCAGGTAGTAACCCAATCAACACCTCGTCGCTCAACGATTTTGAGATCGGTAGAAGTGCTGCACAGCCCGATAGATATTGGATTGGAGGATTGACCGATATCCGTGTTTGGGACAGAGCAAGAAGTGCTTCAGAAATCGCTGCTGATTATGATAGCAGACTGAATGGCGATGAAGCAGGTCTGATAGGCTATTGGAAATTGGATGAAGGCACGGGAACTACAGTGAATGATGCAAGTGTCAACGGTAATCCTGGTACGCTTGGTGGTGATATCGGTGAAATGGCCAGACCGGTATGGACAGAAATTGATCCAGGTTTTCCATTTGATGAGTAGATAAAAATTCAATTTAAAGAATCGATTTAAAGCCCATGCTGAAAGGTATGGGCTTTATAAATTATAGGTTGTCCTCCTCTGCGGTGACAGAGAAAAAGGGCAATTTCCAAAAGGGATATACTTCAAACAAAAACTTGGTATATCCACTGAACCGTATCCTTTGGCATGACAGGAATTAGGTCAATGGCCATGTTTTATAGTAAGGGAATGAACTTTGTAGATTTGGCACAGTTCAAGGTAGAAGATATTTTCAATGAACGGTTATCCTATGGAAGGAGCAAGACCGATGAGCCGCTTTCGGTAAAAATCACAGTAGGACCCAAGAGTATATTAGACTATCATCTAAATGGTAAAACCGCTGAGGGATTATCTTTTCCCGATTAACAATGATGGGAGCACACAACACTTCCAAGAAGGTTGGCTTTTCAGGACAGGAGTCAGATAGGTAAAATGTTTCCTGAACACATCAAGGGACTAGTTTTATTCCTTTTGAACAACCCAGAAGGAGCACTTTTTAAATTGCCATCTTGAAACTTATCCGATAGATGGAAAACTAGCTTTTCCATGTCAAACGGTGTGTTAATTGATAAAACCCAATTCCAAATCGGGCTTTCAGAAACCCTAGAAATGGATGACAAGGAAATATAATACCCCAGCTCGTTCGTACATATTTGATAAAAATATATGAAGAATGAACAGACCTTAATTCGGTACAAAAGAGCTAAAGTAAGTAACATTTGAACAAAAGAACAAATACTTCCGAGCCTTATTTTTGATTTAGAACTAGGTATTTCTATGCCTAATCATAAGAATTATGAAAAATCTCCTGAATGCTTATGTCACAGTTTTAGTACTATTTATTTCGTGTAACCAGGCCAAGCAAAAAACATCCACTGTCGCTTCAGCAAGCTTTCTAAATGATAGTGATGGAGCTATGACTCATCTAAAAATAGCGGAAGGTCTTAGCGATATCCATGGGCTTTCGCAATCCGATATTTTCAGTGCCAGTTTAAATGGGGAAGAAGCTTTCGTGTACAAATCAATTGAAATAAGAGACAAAAACGAACACAAAAAACAAGGAAACAGTGTTTCTTATGATGGAGTTTCCTATTTGAGTTTTTCGATTTCAGATCCAATATCATTACAAATCCTGAAAGGGGATAGCTCCTTTGCTGAGTGGAAAGTAATGCCAGAAATCAATTCCGCAGTTCGTAAAGAAGGAAATACAATCACCATATCCCTTGAAAAACCACAAAAATTTGTGGTTTCTTCTAAAATTGGTGAGAAAGAACACTACTTGATAGTTAGTGCAGAGGAACCGGAAACCGATATACCAGATAAGGAGGACAAATCGGTTCTCTTTTTGGAGCCTGGAATTTACAAATATGGCCAAGCTTGGGACCCATTCGTTGACGGCATCAAGACACTTTACATTGCCCGTGGTGCTGTTGTAGAAGCGACCATTAAGGCCAAGAATAAAAAGGGGGTGAAAATTTTGGGTCGGGGTATACTTTCTCAGTCGTTTGTTACCCATGCAGAAGAATCCAGTAAAGAAGAAGAATGGGATGCTGATTGGCTGGGTGTAGTTTTCATAGATTCCGAAGATATTGAGATTGATGGTGTTGCCATCATGAGTAGTCCCAGCTATCAATTAGAGGTTGCCAATTGCAATGATGTAAAAATAAATAATGTTAAGCTCTGTGGATTTGGTGAACATAACAATGATGGTCTTCACACCTACAGTACCAATGTGGAGGTTACAGATAGTTTCATAGCCAGTAATGATGACCGTATCTGCATTACCGGACTTTATGATGCAGAAACTGGAAACGATGAATTATCATGGGACGGGTCCAACCAGTTAAAGGGAGTCCCTGTTTCCAATATTTTCATTAAGGATATAGTCTTTTGGGGATTGGACAACAATGGTGGGGATATTATGCTGACATGGAATGGGGCCGACTACGCCAAGGATATCACCATCGAGAATACAGTAAGCCTTACTCCTTCCAACAAAGCGTTTATTGCAGCAAGACATGGGGGTAGTGCGGACATAAACAACCTCAACATCAAAAATGTGAAGTTAATGCATGGTAATTTGTTCGACATTGAAATCGGGAAGTCCAATTTCCAGGGAGCAGGTGGAGGTAAAATCCGGAACATGACTTTGGAAAATGTGGAGATCGATGCAGGTTTCAATGCCATTGGTAAACAATTAATCGGTGAAAGTGAAGTCAGTAATATTGAGGGATTGACCCTTATCAATATTATGACCAAAGAAGGAAAGTTGGAAAATCTAAATCAGATAAACATTACACGAAACGATTACGTGAGTAATATCACGATAAAATGAGGTAAGCCTTCCAATAAACCAACATGACAGAACAGCTTTTCAATTTCACGTTCTGGGACTATTTTGCATTTTTTGCCTACTTCTTTTTGTTAAGCGCAATAGGCTGGTGGTATGGGAGAAAAAAAAGCAAAGATTCATCAGATTATTTTTTGGCAGGAAGAAGTCTTCCATGGTATGTTGTGGGCAGCTCTTACATTGCGGCCAATATTAGTACGGAACATTTTATCGGTTTAATCGGGGCGGCGGTCATTTACGGTATAAGTGTCGCTACAGGAGAGTGGAGTACCGTAATTGCCTTTACTTTCTTAATCTGGTTGTTTATACCGTATTTGCTTACCTCCAAAGTACTTACAACGCCTGAATATTTGGAAAAACGATTCAGTAAAAAGATTCGCTCCATTTTTGCCGGAATTTCCATTTTGGCTAACGTTTTTGCCTTTATGGGACCTGTAATCTATGGAGGTAGTCTTATACTCGTTGAATTCTTTGAACTATCTCCGTTAACGGCATGCATAATTATCGGAATAACTACCGGAGGATGGGCCATCTGGGGCGGACTGAAATCCGTGGCCTTCATGGATGTGCTTACCATCCTAATCATGATTTTCGGGGGCTTAACCGTTACTTTTTTGGGACTTTCCTATCTGGGTGAGGGCAATGGAATTATCGCTGGATTCACTAAAATGGTCGATGTAAATCTTGGGGGCGAGCTTTGGTCCAAAGAATGGATTAATGAAAATGTAACTAACATTCTTAAAGGAAGTCAGGAGGGAGATTATTATAACCGCTTATCCGTACTACAGCCCTTGAATCATTATTCCAATCCATGGACCCATTGGGTATTTAGTTTCTTTTATATAGGACTTTGGTATACGGTCATTAATCAGACCATGATTCAGAAAGTTTTCGCTGCGAAAGATACGTATCATGCTAGGGCTGGAATGGTACTTGCGGGTTACCTCAAATTATTACTTCCTGTAATTGTTGTGATTCCAGGGCTAATATTTTTTGCGATGCAGCCCGAGTATTTGACTTCGGGAGATTGGGCATTTCAAAGTGATGAAGCCAATAAAACCTACATCATAATGATAAACATTTTGGTGCCCACCTTTTTGAAAGGTGTCCTATTGGCAGCGCTTTTCGGGGCCATTCAATCTACGGTAAGTTCCGTATTGAATTCCACCTCTACGATGTTCACAGTGGATTTCTACGGGGAAAGTATCAATGAAAATGCCAGCAGTGAGCAGATGGTGCGAGTAGGTAAAATCTCAGGCACGCTGTTCTTATTGCTTTCGATTGGTTTTGCGGTTATGTTGGCCACAGCAACCAAGGTCAACTTATTTATCTTAATACAGGCACTGTACACGTTCATAGCACCGCCTTTTTCCGCTTTGTTCCTGTTGGGGATGCTATGGAAAAAAGTGAATGGTCGTGATGCATTGGTAACGGTCATCGGGGGTTTTGCCATGGCAGGATTTCTAAAGTTTTTGGAGTTTGGTCCATTGGCCGATTCAACCTCCACTTTCGCGGGAATCATAAAACCCTTTGCCAATCAAGCGTTGATTACTTGGATTTTCTCCATGCTCATTTGTGCAGTCAGTACGCTATTGACATCTGACAAACATTTGAATCCCGAAGCAGAAAACCTTACGTTTAATGTAAAAGGAGAAGCACTACGGGAAGGACTGGGAAGCAAATGGTACAACGGTATTTTTTTCTGGTGGTTGTTGAGTGTTTTGCTTTTAATTGCTATTATCTTAATCTTTTCAGTGTTTATTAAATGACAAAACAGGAACGCATAGCAAATAGGGCAAAAACGCCACCAATGGGTTGGAACAGCTGGGATTGTTTTGGTCCTAACGCAACCGAAGAAGAGGTAAGGGCCAATGCGGATTTTATGGCCAAACACCTAAAACAATACGGGTGGGAATATGTGGTGTTGGATTTAGGGTGGTACGGAGAAAGTATTAATGACCACAACTACAAAAATTCCAATATTCCATTACATATTGATGAGTATGGTAGGCTAATGCCAGACTCCATAATGCACCCATCTTCCAAAAATGGTTTGGGCTTAAAGCCATTGGCGGATTACGTTCACAATCTGGGTTTGAAGTTTGGACTGCACATTATGCGGGGTATCCCCTGGAAGGCAGTGGAAGAAAAATGTCGTATCAAAGGGACAAATAAAACTGCTGACCAAATCTCCTATAAAAGAGAAATCTGTCCCTGGTTCAATAGCATGCATACGCTGGATTTTACCCAACCCGAAGCACAGAAATACTATGACTCCATTATGGAATTATACGCTTCTTGGGGCGTGGACTACATCAAAGCCGATGATGTCAATGCCTGGCACGAAGTAGAGCGAAGCACCGGTTCACCTACCGGAGAAGGGTCGCCCTACCGCATAGATGATATTGAGGGTATGAGTGCCGCCATTAACACTTGTGGACGTGATATTGTTTTTAGTCTGTCCCCTGGAGGCCCGGAAACCACAGTGATCAATCACTTGAGAAAAAATGCCAATTTATGGCGGATTTCTGCCGATTTTTGGGACGAGTGGGGTTCCTTTGTCAAACAGACAGACCGTTGCGCCATTTGGGCACCTTTTGCCACCGAAGGACATTGGCCTGATGCGGATATGTTGCCTTTTGGTTATATGCCTAGAGGTGAATCTGGAGGACATGAGCGATTCTCAAACTTTTCAATAGAAGAACAAAGATCAGTTATATCACTCTGGTGCATGTTCCGTTCGCCATTGATGTTTGGTGGACATTTACCAAAGTGTAGTCAAGAAACCATCGATTTATTGACAAATCAAGAGATTCTTGATATTAACCAGAACAGTTTTGGCAACAAGGAATTCGACAGAACAGAGGATATAAGACTGTGGACGGCACAAAATGGAAAAGGTTCAATCTATGCCGCTCTTTTCAATTTGTCACAAAAAGAACAAGAAATTCAATTTGGTTTCGATAGTTTGGGCTTGAAAGGGAGTCGAAGAATATATGACCTTTGGTTACAGGAAGAACTTGGTGAGTTTGCCAATGAATTTAAAACAAAAGTGAACGCTCATAGCACTGTGGTGCTTAGGATTTCATAAAACCACTCAAATGGAAAAATATACTATAGGAATGGACTTTGGCTCTGATTCGGTACGCGCACTATTGGTAAATGCGAAAACAGGTGAAGAGTTGGCCACTTCCGTACATTATTACCAAAGATGGAAAAAGGGCTTGTATTGCGAACCCTCCAAAAACCAGTTTCGCCAACACCCATTGGACTACATTGAAGGGATTGATAACACGATAAGGGATGTGATTTCTCAGGTTGAGCAAGAAGTTGTGGACAATATTGTGGCTATCGGTGTTGATACCACTGGTTCAACGCCCGCCGCAGTGGACAAGACCGGAACACCTTTGGCACTCTTACCCGAATTTGAAGAAAATCCGAATGCTATGTTTGTGCTTTGGAAAGATCATACCGGGATCAAGGAGGCCGATGAGATTAATGAACTGTGCGGACGATGGGACATTGATTACAGTAAGTTTGAAGGTGGAATTTACTCGTCAGAGTGGTATTGGTCAAAAATATTGCATGTATCCCGCCAGGATGAAGCTGTACGCAAAGCCGCTTATTCTTGGGTGGAACATTGCGACTGGGTTCCTTTCTTATTGACGGGCGGTAGCGATGTTTCCCAAATGAAACGCAGTAGATGTGCAGCAGGGCATAAAGCGCTTTGGCATGAATCCTTCGGAGGTTTACCCCCTAATGATTTCTTCAAGGCATTAGATCCAATTTTAGATGGCCTTCGCGACCGTCTTTTTACCGAAACCTTCACTTCTGATGTTCCTGCTGGAAAGCTATCCCCTGAATGGGCAGAAAAATTAGGATTATCCACTAATGTAACCGTTGCCGTTGGTGCTTTTGATGCACATATGGGTGCCGTCGGGGCAAAAATTGAACCCTATCACTTGACCAAAATTATGGGGACTTCTACTTGTGATATTTTGGTCGCTCCCATGGAAGGTGAAGAAAAATTGGTCAAAGGTATTTGCGGACAGGTGGACGGTTCTGTTATTCCAGGGATGTTGGGTCTTGAAGCAGGGCAATCTGCTTTCGGAGATCTATATGCATGGTACGAGCGATTGGTGGCATGGCCTATCAAAGAAATTATTTCACACACCGCTCTGGTGGAACAAGCAACAGCAGATGCCATTGTGGCCGAAACCATGGCAAAAATTATCCCAAAATTAAGCGAGGCAGCATCTAAAGAACCCATTGGAGCTTCAGGAGAGTTGGCATTGGATTGGATGAACGGCCGCCGCACCCCTGATGCCAATCAAAGCTTAAAAGGTGTCTTAGGAGGATTAAATTTAGGGAGCACCTCGCCAAAGGTTTTTAGGGCTTTGGTGGAAGCTTCATGTTTTGGTGCTAAGAAAATTGTGGATCGATTTTTAGAAGAGGGTATTCCCATCAAAGGAATTATCGCTTTGGGTGGTGTGGCTAAAAAGTCAAAATTCATCATGCAAATGATGGCCGACGTATTGAATATGCCGATAAGGGTATCAAAATCAGAACAGACATGTGCCTTGGGAGCAAGTATTTTTGGTGCTGTGGCCGCTGGTCTGTATGAGGATACCCATCAAGCTATGGAACACATAGGAAGTCCATTTGATGCAGAATATCATCCAAACAAGGCTGATGCTGCCAGTTACAAAAAAGTATACAAAAGATATAATGCCCTATGTGAGACCATGGAGGCACATACTATGAATCAATGAGCAAGTACAAATCCTTAAAAGAAGAGGCTTACGAGGCCAATATGCGGCTTCCGGAACTGGGGCTGGTGCTTTTTACCTTTGGTAATGCCAGCGCGGTGGATAGAGATAAAGCAGTTTTTGCCATTAAGCCAAGTGGTGTTCCCTACGACGATTTGAAACCAGAAGACATTGTCATCTGTGATTATGAAGGTGAAGTGGTCGAGGGTAAAATGCGTCCTTCTTCCGATACAAAAACACATGCCGTTCTATACAAAGAATGGGATAAAATCGGAGGTGTGGTACATACTCATTCAACATATGGAACAGCTTGGGCACAATCATTACTTGATATCCCAATTTTTGGAACAACACATGCGGACCATTTGGTGACCGATATTCCCTGTGCCCCACCTATGAAAGATGAATATATTGAGGGCGATTATGAGCACATGACCGGATATCAAATCATTGACTGTCTTAATGAACGTGGTATCGATTATATGGATGCCGGAATGATTTTGGTGGGAAATCATGCTCCTTTCACTTGGGGAAAAGATGTGGCCAAGGCCGTTTACAATAGTGCGGTCTGTGAAGAGGTGGCAAAAATGGCATATTTAACGTTACAAATAAATCCTAACGCCAATCCATTGAAAGAGGCCTTGAAAAAGAAGCATTTTGAACGAAAGCACGGAAAAGATGCATATTACGGTCAAGGATGCTAAATATGTTTCCTGAATTTTAAAACCGATTAACAACCAAACTGATAAGATTATGCAAGGACTGGATTCTTTAGACTGGATTGTAATAGCCGCCTATTTTTTGGTACTGCTTGGTGTAGCCTGGTGGGTAATACTTCAAAAACAGAAAGACACCGAAGATTATTTTTTAGCTGGCAGAAATGTGGGCTGGTTTGTCGTGGGAGCGTCCATTTTTGCATCCAATATCGGTTCTGAACATGTGGTGGGATTAGCGGGTAATGGTGCTGGAGACAAAATGCCTTTGTTGATATATGAACTGCATGCGTGGGTAGTTCTGATGTTGGGCTGGGTCTTTCTTCCTTTTTATGCACGAAGTGGAGTTTTCACCATGCCGGAATTTTTGGAAAAGCGTTTTGATGCGCGATCCAGATGGATACTATCTATTGTTTCCTTGGTCGCTTATATTTTGACCAAAGTATCTGTTACCATATATGCCGGTGGGGTAGTGGTTTCTGCCTTATTGGGAATTCCTTTTTGGATAGGGGCTGTAGCAACCGTTGTGCTCACAGGGATTTATACCGTCTTGGGCGGAATGCGTGCAGTGGTGTATACCGAGACGATTCAGGCGATTGTTCTGGTTTTAGGAGCAGGCGTTCTTACTTTTATGGGATTGGATGCCATCGGCGGATGGGGCGAATTAAAAGAGACGGTCGGTAAGGACTATTTCAACATGTGGCGTCCCAACTCAGATCCTGATTACCCTTGGCTACCCTTGTTCATCACCAGTACCGTAGTGGGAATTTGGTATTGGTGTACGGACCAAGTCATCGTGCAACGTGTATTGACGGCAAAGAATATAAAAGAAGGTCGGCGTGGAAGCATTTTTGGAGCCTTATTGAAATTAATGCCTGTGTTCTTGTTTTTAATTCCAGGTGTTATCGCTTTGGGATTAAAAATGCAAGGAAGATTGGATTGGGACAGCCCTGACCAAGCGTTTCCCGTTTTGATGAGTAATCTATTGCCCTCTGGTCTAAGGGGATTGGTAGCCGCAGGACTTCTAGCTGCTTTGATGAGTTCTTTGGCTTCGGTATTCAATTCATGCTCTACACTATTCACATTGGATATTTACAAAAAATTAAAACCCGAGAAACCAGAAGAAGAATTGGTAAAAACGGGTCGAATAGCAACCTTTATTGTGGTGTTTCTAGGATTGCTATGGATTCCTATCATAACAAGACTTTCCGATGGTCTCTATGAATACTTGCAAAACGTACAGGCCTACATTTCACCACCCATTGCAGCAGTTTTCCTTTTGGGCATTTTTTACAAACGCATAAATTCAAAAGGGGCACTGGCCACTTTAATAGGTGGTTTTATCATTGGTTTTTCAAAATTGACCTTGGAAATACTAAAGAATAACTTTACGGAAGGTAGTTTGATTCACTCACTGGCAAACATTAATTGGCTGGTCTTTGGTGCATATTTCTTTGCTATTTGCATCGCCATAGCCGTGGTTGTGAGTCTGATGTCTCCAGCCCCGGCACCAGCAAAGTTGGCCGGAATGACATTCGGTACTATTACCGAAGAGCAAAAAGCAGAAAACAAATCAAGTTATGGTTGGTTGGATATCTTGGTATCAATAGTTGTAGTAATTATCGTGGTTTACATCATGATTTCATTCAGTACTTTATCTCTCTAAAAATTTAGTATGGTAGATTTATCAAAATATGAGGTTTGGTTCGTGACAGGCAGTCAACATTTGTATGGTCCTGAAACCTTAAAACAGGTAGCCGAGCATTCCAAAGAAATTGCAAAAGCCTATAACGACAATAAAAGCATTGTGGTGAAGGTAATTTGGAAGGATACCGTCAAAACCCCTGATGAGATTACCCAAACCTTACGGGCCGCCAATAATGACGAAAATTGCGTTGGAATCATCGCATGGATGCATACTTTCTCACCGGCAAAAATGTGGATAGCGGGTTTAAAGGAACTTAACAAACCATTTTTGCATTTACACACCCAGTTTAACAGGGATATTCCTTGGAATACTATTGATATGGACTTTATGAATCTGAATCAATCGGCCCATGGGGGTCGGGAGTTTGGATTTATTGCTTCTAGGATGCGAATCAACCGCAAGGTGGTTGTGGGACATTGGCAAAATGAAGCCGTTATCAAAAAAGTGGATGATTGGTGCCGCGTTGCCTGTGCTGTAGCCGATTCCAAACAAATGAAAGTGGCACGCATCGGCGATAATATGAGACAAGTTGCGGTTACCGAAGGCAATAAGGTCTCTGCCCAAATTCAGTTTGGTTACGAGGTAAATGGGTATGGTGTTGGTGATTTAGTGGAATATATCGACCAGGTTTCAGAAGGTGAGATCAATAGGTTGCTGGAAGAATACGAATCAAGCTATATACTGGCCGATAATGTGAAAAAGGGCGGAGAAAAGCATCAATCCCTACGTGATTCGGCCCAAATAGAACTGGGCATGGAAGCCTTTATGAACGAAGGAGGTTTTACCGCCTTTACCGATACTTTTGAAAATCTTCATGGCATGAAACAATTACCCGGAATCGCAACTCAGCGGCTCATGGCCAAAGGGTATGGTTTTGGTGGCGAGGGAGATTGGAAAACAGCAGCACTTGTACGAACTATGAAAGTTATGGCCAGTGGATTGGAAGGGGGCAATAGTTTTATGGAGGATTACACCTACCATTTTGACCCTAATCAAAGTACCGTTTTGGGATCCCATATGCTTGAAATTTGTCCTTCCATTGCAAAAGGTGAAGTTCGCGTAGAGGTACATCCACTGGGTATTGGAGGTAAGGAAGACCCTGCTCGATTGGTATTCAATGCCGGAGCAGGAAAAGCATTGAATGCTTCCATAATTGATGTTGGCAACCGTTTTCGAATGTTGGTCAATACCGTTGATGCCGTTGAAATTGAAAATAATATGCCCAATCTACCTGTGGCAAGGGTACTGTGGAACCCGCATCCCAATCTTGATATCGCTGCTTCTGCATGGATTTTAGGTGGCGGAGCGCATCACACAGGGTATAGTGAAAACATAAGTGCAGAACAAATGGAAGACCTTGCTGATATTTTTGGAATCGAATTTTTGCTCATTGATGAAAAGACCGATTTATACCGCTTCAAACAAGAACTGCGATGGAATGATATCGCATTTTCATAATTGAATTGTTATGAAAAGAGTTCTGCTATTAGGTGTATTCCTTTTTGGGTTTATAGCTATATCCCAAGAACAGCAAAAACCCAACATTTTACTTGTCATTTTTGACGATGCGGGGATGGACATGTCCGCTTATGGTGAAAGCTATGTAGACTCCCCGGGTTTTGATGCAGTCGCGGAGCAAGGAATTTTGTTCAATAAAACCTATACGCCAAACGCCAAATGTTCGCCATCAAGGGCATCGATTTTAACAGGAAGAAATTCATGGCAACTGGACGCGGGAGCGAACCATTATATCTATTTTCCACCAAAATTCAAGACGTTCCCCGAAGTAATGCTTGAAAATGGTTATGCCACAGGGTATACAGGTAAGGGATATGTTCCGGGAGTAACCTTGACTTCTGATGGAAAAGAGCGACAAGTTATAGGACAGCGCATCTCAGAATTTCAAAAAGAAGTGCCTACCAGTGAGATTTCCGCTACTGATTATGCAGCCAATTTCAATTATTTCGTAAATGAAGTTGCAAAAGGTCAACCTTGGTTTTTTTGGGTTGGTTTTCATGAACCGCACAGGGCGTATGAATATGGTTCGGGAGAGAAGGTGGGTAAAAAGAAGCTTTCAGATATCAAGCATGTACCCAAGTATTGGCCCGATACGACTATAGTGCGTCACGATTTGTTGGATTATGCATTGGAAGTGGAATATGCTGATTCACATCTGCAACAAATACTAAAATATTTAGAAGATTCAGGTGAATTGGAAAACACTTTGGTGATAGTAACTTCAGATCACGGCATGCCTTTTCCCAGGGTTAAGGGCAACGGATATGAACATGCCAACCATATTCCCATGACCATGATGTGGAAGGATAAAATAAAGGAAAAACGAGTTGTTGATGACTATATCAGTTTTATCGACCTTGCACCGACCATTATGGATATAGCAGGCATTGATTGGCAATCTTCGGGGATGCATCCCGCTACAGGGACGAGCCTCAGAAACATTCTCTTTTCTAAAGAGTCCGGCCAGATAGAAGCATCACGTGATTATGTACTAATTGGAAAAGAACGTCATGACCCTGGAAGGCCCAATGATGAAGGCTATCCATTTAGGGGAATGTACAAGGATGATATGCTTTATATCAAAAACTACGAACCCGATAGATGGCCTGCCGGCAATCCGGAAACAGGGTATTTAAATGTGGACAGCAGTCCTATAAAAAGATTGCTCATAGAACAGCGTCGAGATGGTATTTATGATTACTGGAAACTTAATCTTGGCAAACGACCCATTGAAGAATTATATGATATTTCAAAAGACCCTGACTGTGTGAGGAATCTTGCAGAAATTCCTGCACTTCAAAACTCGAAAAAGAGTATGGAAACAGAAATGGAAAACATGCTTTTAGAGCAAGGCGATTTACGAATGATTGGGTATGGACATTTGTATGAATCGCATCCGTTTTATAAGGTGGGCGGAGTTTACAATCGCTTTGAAAAAGGAGAAGCCCTTAATGTAAGATGGGTAGATGAACGTGATATCGAGAACTTCTATCTCTCAGGTGATGGGGAAGAGCTTAGAAAAATAGAATTCCCAGCACGCAAGTCAGAGTAGTAATCTTAAATTCTGAGGTTTGAATTTCTGAATCCGTTTGCACCACTCATTTGGACAAATGAGCAAATACAGCTAATGAATTTTAAAGAATTTCATATTTATGAGAACTGATGGAATTCTACCAATATTGTTTTTATTTTCTTCATTGTTTTTCAGTGGTTGTAATGAAAAACAGAAAGAAATATCCTCGTTAGAAAAAGAAGGGAAGCCCGATTTTAGAGAATGGTCCAAAACCCCAACTTTGGGATGGAACAGTTATGATGCCTACCACGGGGCGGTAACTGAAAAACAGTTTTTGCAATCCGTGGATTCTTTGGAGAAAAAACTATTGCCGTACGGATATGATATGGCAACCATAGATTTCTGTTGGTTCAATCCAGGGCCCGATAATTGGAATCCTAACCAGTGGACCACTTTTACCGTTAAGCAAGAAAAAGATTCATTGGGGAATCTATATCCGGTTTTAAATATGGATGAATATGGGCGGTTGATCCCAGCCGAAAATCGATTTCCCTCATCAAAAAATGGCGATGGATTTAAAGCTCTTGGGGATTATCTGCATCAAAAGAATATGAAATTCGGTATTCATATCATGTGGGGCATTCCACGCCAGGCTGTAAATGCAAATACCCCTATCAAAGGCACTGAATATTACGCTGCGGATGTTGCCAAGAAAATAGATACCTGCAAATGGAACAATAACATGTATGGTGTTGACCCAACAAAACCCGGGGCACAAGAATACTACAACTCCCTTTTTGACTTGTACGCCAATTGGGGTGTTGATTTCGTAAAAGTGGATGATATTTCCGCACCTACCTATCATTCAAAGGAAATAGAACTTATCAGGAATGCTATTGACCAATGTGGCCGTCCCATGGTACTGAGCCTTTCCTGTGGAGAAGCCTTTGTCAGTTATGCCAATCACATGGAAGCCCATGCCAATCTGTACCGGATTTCTATTGACTTCTGGGACTATTGGGAAAAGATTGTTCATATGTTTGATTTGGCCTATGCATGGCAACCTCATATCGGAGATGGCACCTGGCCCGATTTGGATATGATTCCCATCGGAAATTTATGCCTCTCTGATTATCCTGGAGAAAGCACCAAAAAGGAACATTTTTCTCACCTCAATGATGAAGAGAAGAAGACTTTAATGACCCTATGGTCTTTCGCAAAATCCCCATTGATTTGGGGTGGAGATCCCATCACAAGCCGAGCCGAGGATTATGCCTGGCTCCAAAACAAAGAACTATTGAGAATAAACCAGCACAGTACCCATAATCGTCAAGCGGCAAATTTTGTGTACTCAGGGATGGGAAGAACAGATAGGATATGGTTGGCTGAATCAAAAGATGGCAACGAAAAATATATTGCCTTTTTCAACTTGGGCGAGGAACCAATGGACCTTGATTTTTACTTTCATTGGGAGTATTGGGATGGCACTTACCAAGTTACTGATGTCTGGTCTGGGGAACATCTTGGCCAAAAAACAAAAAAAATTACGGCTACCGCGATTCCACCACATGGTACCGTAGCCTACAAGCTTACTAAAATCTAACAATGGATTTCTACAAAAGAATAATACTGTTGGGCATATTACTTTATGGGATGAGTATCTGTGCCCAGAAATCGTTGGAAGAGCTGCGCATTCGTGACCCCTTTATATTGCCTGATTCCATTACAAAGACCTATTACCTTTATGGAACCACAAATAATCGCCTTGGAGAAAAAGACAGCATCAAGGGGGTAGAGGTTTTTACCAGTAGTGATTTAAAAAACTGGTACGGTCCGACCACTGTCTATCAACATGCGAAAGACCATTGGGGAAAAAGAATGGTTTGGGCACCCGAAGTTCACAAGTACAAGGACAAGTTTTACCTTTTCGTAACTTTTACAGGGGATGTTATGGCACCACAATCCGATAGAAAACCACCCCAATATAAACGAGGCACCCAAATTTTGTGGAGTGATAGTCCCAAAGGACCATTTCTGCCCTTTGAAAACGGACCAACCACTCCTAATGATTGGATGAGTTTGGATGGTACGCTTTGGGTGGAGAATGATGTACCCTATATGATATTCTGTCACGAATGGGCGCAAAATACGGACGGTACTATGGAGGTGGTGCAACTGAGTAATGACTTGTCGAAAACGGTGGGGCCGCCTTCTACAATTTTTACTGCTTTGGAAGCGGATTGGGTAGTTAGTTTGGATAAGGTCAAAATAATGAACAACAAGTATTACGGCTATATCACGGATGGCTGCTTTTTATATCGAACTAAGACAGGTAGATTATTGATGATTTGGTCAAGTTTTGGCGAGAACGGTTATAAGGTTGCCCAGGTCATCTCAGAAACAGGGAGTGTCAAGGGGCCATGGAAACACCTGGACCAATTGATATTTAAAGAAAATGGAGGGCATGGAATGTTGTTCAAAACATTTGATGGCAAGCTAATGATGAGTTTGCACCAACCCAATAGTAGACCAAACGAAAGGCCGAAGCTTTTCGAAGTGGAAGATCATGGCGATTATCTAAGTCTAAAAGAATAAGTGAAAATGAAATTCTTAAGTCAGTTTGTAATCCTTGTTATAACCATTATGTGCTTATGGTCCTGTAAAAAGGAAGAAGTTGCAAAACCAAGACCCAATGTACTTTTTATCTCAGTGGATGATATGAACGGTTGGGGAGTAAAAGATTTGTATCCCCAAGTTCAGATGCCCAACTTTGAGAAGCTACGTTCTGAATCGTACAATTTTACAAAAGCCATCTGTCCCTCACCTGTTTGTGTCCCTTCTAGGGCTGCATTCTTCAGTGGGGTGGCTCCCCATCGTTCAGGAGCATATTATAATGGATGTGATCCTTGGAGGCGTTCAGAAATTCTTAAAACGGTGGAAACTATGCCTGAATGTTTCAAAAGAAATGGCTATACCACCTTTGGCCGCGGAAAGATTTTTCATGCTCAGATGGAGGATGGCCGAGAAGAGGCCATGTTTGACAATCGCCCCATTTACAAAGGCGGATTTGGTCCTTTTGGAGAAGAAGAAACCTGGGTGGGGGGCAACGGAAAGTTTCAATCTGTTACAGCATGGGAAGGTCCTGATTCTGATTTTCCCGATGTGAAAAATACGGATGCCGCTATTGAATTCATCCAGCAAGAACACGAGAATCCATTTTTCTGTTATGTTGGACTTTGGCGCCCACATACCCCGTATACCGCACCAAAACAGTTTTTTGATTTGTACGATGAGACCAAAGTAACCTATCCTGAAAGTTATCTGGAAAATGATTTGGAGGATGTGCCGGTTGAGGGACGTGATTTGGTCGATTCCCTTCGATTTTTTGGCGCAAATTTGGAGGAGCGACATAAAATTTTCAAGAAAATGATTTATGGCTATTTAGCCACTAGCTCCTTTGCTGATTGGGCAGTTGGTAGGGTTATGGATGCCTTGGATAATTCACCTTACGCCGAAAACACCATTGTAGTGGTTGCTTCGGATAATGGCTACCATATGGGCGAAAAAGAACGATGGCAGAAAGGTACGCTTTGGGAACTTTCGGCCTACACGCCACTTTTGATTCGATTGCCCAATGGAGAATCGGTCGAACTGCCACAGACGGTAAGCTTAATGGACATTTATCCCACCTTGATTGAGTATTGCAATTTGGATGCCCCAAAACAGCAACTGGATGGCCAAAGTTTGTTGAAGTTTATCAATGACCACCATGCAAAAAGCGGTAACAGTTTTATGAGTTATGGCGAAAACTATTCTTCGGTCTATGATGGTCGGTATCGCTATATCCGTTATCCATCGGGAGAAGATGAGCTCTACGATCATGAAAATGACCCCTATGAATGGACGAACATCGTCAAAAATCCAGAAAACAAAATGATTATTGAAGCTTTATCCAAAGAAATTCCCACATCTTGGGCACCATCCTTGGGAGGAAGAACCGAAGCTAACAAAGGTCGTGTGGGTATGGGATTAAAACCAATTGAAAACGCCTCAGAGAAAAATTATAAAAATGAAGGAAGTTAGAAGATGTCTGGATAAACTATGGTTTGTGCTACTGGCAGCCTTTTGTTTAAGTTGTGTGCAAAAGGTGGAACAGGATAATCCTAACATTGGAGAAAGCCCTAACATCGTTTTTATTTTCTCTGACGATTTGAGCTTTCGGGACCTCAGTTGTTACGGGCAGACCAATTATACCACGCCAAATATCGATGCTCTATTGGGGACTTCTACCCGTTTTACCCAAGCCTACGCAGGAGCACCCGAATGCGCACCTTCGCGTGGAACTTTGCTGACTGGGCTCCATGTTGGGCATCAGCCCATTCGTTTAAATAGTAGTGCAAGGGGTTTTGAACCATTGCCTGACAGCCTGTATACCTTTCCAAAAATGCTTCAAGATGCTGGATATACCACTGGGGTAATCGGTAAATGGGGATTGGGTTATAAAGACACCTCGGGCAACCCTTTAAGCCAGGGATTTGATTATCACTTCGGTTTTTTGACCCATTATGAGGCGCATTCTTATTTTCCCAGAGTACTTTACGAAAACAACAAAGACATTTTTTACCCTGAAAACCACAGTTTGGATATTGAGCCTTTGTATACCAAAAACAAGTATGGAGACAATAGCAAGTTTGAAAATCACTATAATGAAGAAGGCAAGTTGGTGTATATGGATATGGAAAAAGCAGCCTATGCTCCTGACCTTTTTGATGCAAAAGCATTCGAGTTCATCTCCAAAAACAAAGACCATCCGTTTTTGTTGTACTTCACAACAAACTTACCTCATGGACCAACCATAGTGGATGATTTCAGGCAACTGAAAGACCGCAAGGACATGGATATCTATGGTCGTGAATGGGGTGCTATGGTACAACGTTTGGATATTGCTGTAGGAAAACTGGTGGATAAACTTAAAAATGAAGGATTGTACGACAATACCATGATTGTTTTTGCCTCGGACAATGGTTATTCTATGCACAGTCCTAAAACGATTGAATCTGGGGAGCGTGTTTGGCTGGATGATAAGGACTTGGAGAACAAAGGTCCGTTTAGAGGCGGGAAGTTTGGTGTTTTTGAAGGTGGCATGCGTATTCCTTTTTCCATTAAAATGCCAAACCAATCCCAAGCCCAAATCATCAGTGAGCCTGTTTGGTTGGTTGATTTGTTTCCCACTTTTGCCGATATGGTTGGGGAGGAAGCACCGGTAAAGTTGGATGGTTACAGCCTATTGCCTTTAGTTGAGGGGGATAACAATTCCATTCCGAAAAACCGGAAAATGTATTTCTACAAGCAGAACGAGCAGGCCATTAGACAAGGACCATGGTTCGCGTATCGGGAACATCCCAAAGAACCCATTCAATTATATCTGATAGAAGAAGACCAAAGAATTCAACGTGATTTGGCCGCTTTTTATCCGGATTTAGCTATGGAAATGAAAAATACTTTAGATACGATTCATAAACCCAGCAAGTGGTATTGGAATCCAGGAGATACTCGGGCGGTATTTGATGCTAATGTGAAAAAAGCACGCGAACTGGGAGTAGAGGTAAAACGCTATCGACCTAATGGCATTGAACGAATGCCGTGGGAAAGGGAAAAATTTAGAAACTAATAGATTGAAACTATTGTGATCACTAAAAACAGAAATCAAAAGCAGCTTTCAAGAAGGAACTTCCTTAAGACCTCTGTGGTCGCGGGTATTGGCTTTACCATCGTGCCTCGATATGTGTTGGGACAGGGCTTTGTTGCGCCAAGTGATAAGATAAACCTGGGCATTATTGGATTGGGAAAACAAATACGAACATTGACCAGAAATTTTCTGCGTGAAGAAGAGGCGCAAATTGTGGCCGCTTCCGATGTTTGGTCCACAAAAAGGGAATGGTACAAAACACTGGTGCAAGCCCAATATGCAGAACAGCGTGGTTTGGAAAAATACAACGGTTTGCGAACGTATCTGGATTATGAGGAATTATTGGAAAGAAGTGATATCGACGCGGTAGTCGTAGCTACCCCCGACCATTGGCATGGTATTCAATCCATCGATGTGATGAAAGCGGGCAAGGATTTGTATTGCGAAAAACCCTTAACGCAGACCATTCAAGAGGGAATCAAATTAGTCAAGACAGCGAAAAAAGCGGGAGCCATTGTACAGACCGGAAGTATGCAACGCTCTTGGGAGAACTTCCATCGTGCGGTGGAATTGGTCAGAAATGGTTACTTGGGCGAAATACAAAAAGTATTGGTCAATGTGGGAGACCCTGCGAAACCCTATGATATGCCAACAGAATCGACCCCAAGTGAGCTGGATTGGAACAAATGGTGTGGCCCAGCTCCACTTTTGGGCTACAACAACCGATTGGCACCCTCAAGAAACGATGTTAAATTCTGGCCCGATTGGAGAAAGTATAAAGAAGTGGGTGGCGGTATCCTTTGCGATTGGGGCGCACACATGTTTGACATTGCCCAATGGGCATTAGGGATGGACCATACAGGCCCCGTTGAATATATTCCTCCAAAAGATTCAAATGCAGTAAGAGGTTTAAAAATGCGCTACTCCAATGGAATTGAAATGGTTCATGAAGATTTTGAAAGGGGTTGGGGAGTTCGGTTTATAGGTACAGAAGGTACCATGGACGTAAGCCGAAAGTATCTGGAAACTACCCCTGAAAATATTTTGACAGCCCAACCGAAACCAAGTGATATCCAAATTGAAAAACCCTACAAGAACCATTATGCGGATTGGCTAAAAGCCATTAAAACAAGAAAACAACCTATTTGTCCAGCAGAGATTGGGCATCGTTCCGCAAGCATCTGTAACATCGCCAACATTGCCTATGAACTGAAGCGACCCTTACAATGGAATCCGGAAAAGGAAAGATTTGTAAAAGATGCAGAAGCCAATAAACTCAAAAAACGGAAAGACCGAAAATATAGTTGATAATGAAACAATGTTTGATATATCTATCGTTGGTAACGTTTGTTTTTAGTTGTAAGGAAAAACCAAAAACCGTAGAGAAAACGGATGAGGTTTATTTTACTTATCAAAACCCCATTTCTGAAGGTATCGATTCCAATGGGCTCCGAGATTGTCAGGTACTCCGTGATGGCGATTGGTGGTATATGACAGGGACTTCGCATCCACACTGGCCAAGACAGGAAACCAATGGCAACTACAATAAGGGGGTAGTCTTGTATAAATCAAAGAACCTTACCAGTTGGGAGTTCGTGGACTATATCGTTGAGACTGGTGGACCTGACAAGTGGTATCATCGACGTTTCTGGGCCCCCGAAATTCAAAAGATAAATGATAAGTATTATGCTTTGTTCAACTGCCGTAACGATGAATTGGGTTATGTCGGACAACATCCTGGTTATGCCGTTGCCAATCATATTGAAGGGCCATACACCGTAGTTACAGAAGAAAAACCCTTGTGCCAGGGTAATGACCTTACCTTTTTTGAAGACGATGACGGAAAAGTTTGGGCCTTCTGGAATCGGGGAAAAATATTTGGAATAGGCTTTGCCCAAATAGATTTGGCCACAGGTACATTTTTGACTGAACCTCAAAGTGCCATACGCCCATCACAAGTTGATTACGACATTACGGCCAAAGGGGATACGCTTAAAGTCCCAGCCTATGATGGCCGATTAAAACCAAAAATCAAAAAATACTACGATTGGGATTCCATTGGCATTGAAGGCGCTTATGTTATTAAAGAAAATGGCAAATATTACCTCTTTTATTCCAGTTGGACGCGTGGATATGAAATAGGATACGCTACAGCGGATAAAATTACGGGACCATGGGCCAAACACCCTAACAATCCCTTTTATGGAGCACAGAACAAAAAGTTGTGCGAAGAACGTGGTTTTGAATATACCAATGACCCCAAGAATCCCTTTAATCAGGTGGGGCACAATGAGATTTTTAAAGGCCCGGATGGGCGTTATTGGCTGTCATGTCATGGCATTATTCCTGATGAAAATGACGAGCGCCCCTTTTTGGTTATTGACCCGATTTGGTTTGATGAAATGGGGAATATTCAATCCGATGGACCAACCTATACCGAACAAAAAATACTGTTGAATTGATGAAAACTCAAAAGAAAAGTCCTCTCCTCATAGTTTGTTATGTCTTACTGTTTGCTCTCTCTTTAAGTACTTCTTGTAAATCAAAGGGAAATAAAGAAATAGCAACCGTTCAAGAGGCAACACCACAACAACCCAACATCCTTTTTATTGCAGTTGATGACCTGAACGATTACACAGGTTTTTTGGGAGGTCATCCACAGACCAAAACTCCAAATATGGATAAGCTGGCTGCATCGGGAATGGTCTTTGAACGTGCTTATTGCGCAGCCTCGGTATGTAATCCATCACGTGCAGCTATCATGTCAGGCTATCGGCCTTCAACCTCGGGAATTTATCAAAACGGAGAGAAACCTTTCGACTTTAAAATCATCCAAAACTCGTTGATGATGCCTCAATATTTTTCTAAATACGGATACCAAACTTTTTCAAGGGGAAAAATTTATCATACACCGACAACGGGTAAGCATACTTGGGATGTTTGGGAAAATAGATCGGGAAGTTATGGTGCTAAAGAAGTGGAAGAGGGGATGTTGAAAAACGGAATTCCAAAGGGTTTGATGCCCGACAATATGGATTGGCAAGCGACCGACCAAGCTGTTGAAAAAACACCAGATTATCTGAATGCGCAATGGGCTTCGAATATTTTGAAACAAGATCACGATAAGCCTTTTTTTATTGCTTTGGGAATATTCAGACCCCATTTGTCATGGAACGTACCTAAAGAGTTCTTTGATTTGTTCGACCCTGAAACTCTGTCCTTGCCAGATATTCTTGATACCGATTTAGATGATGTGGGCGATAATGCAAAACCTTCAAGAGAGTATACCACGATTAAGAAATACGGGAAAGAACACGATGCCATGCATGCTTACCTGGCCAGTATCGCCTATGCCGATTACTGTATTGGCAAGACGTTGGAAGCATTGGATAGTAGCCCCTATTCAGATAATACGATTGTGGTACTCTGGGGAGATCACGGTTGGCATTTGGGTGAAAAATTACGCTATAAGAAATTCACATTGTGGGATAGGGCCTGTCGTGTTCCGTTGATCGTAAAAGTTCCAGGATTGACGAAAGCTGGAAGTAGAAGTGAACGAACGGTGAACTTACTCGACTTATATCCCACTCTGGTAAGTTTGGCAGGTTTGCCTTCCAACGAAGAGAATGATGGTCTTGATATTTCGCCCTTATTGCAAAATCCTGATATGGAATGGGATTATCCTTCTTTGACTCAAATGGGCAAGGATAGACATTCCCTCCGCAGTGAAAGATATCGTTATGTACGTTATCAAACAGGTGAAGAAGAATTGTACGATCACCAAACGGATTCCTTGGAATGGAAAAATTTGATAGGTGATTCAAATTATGAAGTAATAAAACAAGAAATGTCTGACAGGTTGGATGCCATTTTAAACTCAGAAAAATGACCTATAAAAAAATAACAAGATTTGGTGGCCTTTTTATGCTATGCGTGATGTTTTTGATGGGTTGTAAAACCAGCACCAAAAACGAAGAAAATGTGATGGCTGTAAACAAACCCAATATTGTTCTCATCATGGTGGATGATATGGGCTGGTCGGACATTGGTTCTTATGGCGGGGAAATACCTACCCCCAACATAGACGCCTTGGCAGAGAACGGTATTCGGTTTAAAGATTTTTATAATACAGCGCGCTGTTGCCCTACTAGGGCTTCACTATTGACCGGTTTGTATCCGCATCAAACGGGAATTGGACAAATGACACAGACTCCAAAAGGTCCTGAAACCTTTAATTGGAAGACGTCTGGATATCAAGGATATCTTAACCAAAATTGTGTAACGATTGCGGAGGTTTTAAAAGCGGATGGTTACAATACCTATATGACAGGAAAGTGGCATTTGGGGTACCACGGAAAGGAAAAATGGCCCTTGCAACGCGGTTTTGACAGGTACTATGGTACTTTGGCGGGGGCCTCCAGCTTTTTTAAGCCCCATGGAAATCGCGGTATTACCATTGACAACGAAGAAATGGTAACCATAGATGAACCCCATTATTACACCACAGATAAATACACTGATGTTGCGATTGATTATTTAAAGCAAAATGATTCCGCAGAAAAACCTTTCTTTTTATATCTGGCCTATAATGCCCCACACTGGCCTTTGCAGGCCAAGGAAGAGCATATTGCTTTGTTCAAGGATAAATATTTGAAAGGATGGGATGAATTACGGCAAGAGCGTCTGGCACGCCAAGTGGAAATGGGCCTTATTGATTCAACTTGGAATTTGTCACCACGAGATCATCGGGTAAGACCCTGGGAAAAATTAAGTACGGAAGAACAGGAAAAAGTGGCCTACCGTATGGCGGTGTACGCCGCTATGGTATATTCCGTGGATGAAAATATTGGAAAGCTTGTAAGTCACCTCAAGGAAAATGGGAAATGGGAGAACACAGCCATCTTCTTTTTATCGGATAATGGCGCCTGCGCGGAGATGTACCATGAACTGGGCTCAAAACCCGACTCCCTCATTAACGATCCCAATTTTGGCGGAGCCGTTTCCTACGGAATTGGTTGGGCAAACGCATCGAACACGCCATTTTTTGAATACAAGGTGAAGAGTTATGAAGGCGGAATTGCAACGCCCTTTATTGCCCACTTTCCAAAATTGATTGAAGAAAACAAAGGCGAAGTTGTAAATACTGTTGGTACCATTCGCGATATCATGCCCACCGTTTTGGAGTTAACGGGGGCATCCTATCCCAAAACCTCCCATGGTGGAGAAACCATTTACGATTTAGAGGGACAAAGTTTGGTGCCGACCTTTGAGGAAGGCCAACAGGCCAATCAAGAATACCTCTTCTGGGAGCATAATTACTTTGGTGCTGTTCGAAAAGGAGACTGGAAATTGGTCTATGACTTTAAAGAAGATACAAAGGAACTGTTCAATTTGAAGGAAGATCGTACTGAAACAAACGACCTGTCGTTAGAACAACCTGATTTGGTGGCCGAGTTGGATACCAAGTGGCAAGAATGGGCGAATTCCCATCAAGTATACCCTAAAAAAACAGGGGAAGTTGATAACAATCCTTATGATGAGACCAAAAAGTGAGGATGCATGAAAATTAGGGACACATTTAGTATAAAAACTTCACTTGCATTAGTTGTACTATCACTGGTGTTTTCTTGTAATCGGAAAACCGAGAAAAGCCGACCAGCAGAAAATGAAAAATTAAACATCGTCTATATCGCCGTAGACGATATGAATCGATGGATTGCGCCTATGGACGGACAAGCCATTACCCCAAATCTTGATAAACTGGCAGCTCAGGGCATGTTGTTCACCAATGCCCATTGTGTCGTCCCTGCTTGTAATCCTTCAAGAGTTGCCATTATGATCGGACTTCGGCCAGAGACTACAGGGCAGTTCGTCAATGCTGGAAATTTTAGGGAAAAACCAGGTAATGCCAACCGATTGACTATGCCTCAATACATGAGGCAACATGGTTATGAAGCAGTTGCCACTGGTAAAATATTTCATCATCCACGAGGAATTGGTGAGGAACCCAATCCCCGTTCTGATGATATTTCATGGGATTTTCAGCCAAAGAATATTGTTGGAACCAAAGGTCATGACCTGTATTTAGATGAATACGATCAGGCCAAGTGGCTAGAAGGTGCTATGCGCGAAGAAGGAGCTGGGAAAGAGGGTGCGTCCTATATATCCAAATTTGGTGTTTGGGGCATTACGCCTGAGTCCAAAGAAGAAACCTACGATTGGAAAAACGCTGCTTTTACCTCGGAATATTTGTCCAAAAAACATGAAAAACCTTTTTTCATAGCCTGTGGTATTTTTAGGCCCCATTCACCACAAATTGTTCCACAAGAGTTTTTCAATTTATACAATAAGGATAGTATCAAAATACATGATCTGCCAGAAGATGATATGCTGGACATTCCGGAGCATGCACGAACCAATTTTTCTTCCGAATTTGTTGGTCATGTGAAAGAAAAAGGACAGTTGCGAAATGCGGTTCATGGGTATTTAGCCTCCATTAGCTACGCAGACGCCTGCATAGGAAAGATTCTTGAAGGCCTTGAAAACGGACCCAATAAAGACAATACGATTGTGGTATTATGGACAGACCACGGCTGGCAACATGGCCATAAGAATCGATGGGAGAAATTTTCACTTTGGGATATTGCTACCAATACCCCATTGATTATAAAACATCCTAACAAAGATATTGCTGGGACAAAGGTAAGCCAACCCGTTTCACTTCTGGATTTATATCCCACGGTTATGGATATAATTGGTCTTGAAAAGCCCTTTGATTTAGAAGGTGCCTCGTTAGCACCTTTTTTGGAAGATATCAATTACCAAAGAAAAGAACCTGCGATAATAACGTATGAAGAAGGTAATCAATCGTTGCGCTTGGGAAGTTGGAACTACATTCGATACAATAATGGGGCTGAAGAATTGTATAATCATGATAGTGACCCTATGGAATACCGAAATCTTCTTGTTCAGGAGTCTGGATATGAAGAAAAGCGCCAAGAATTAAGTGCATTATTGACCAATATCATGAAGTAAATAGCGGATGAAAGTAGAGGTTTATTAAACGTTTCCAATACCATACAAAATAGATGTCGCTAAAGCCAAGTCACATTAATGTTCTACTGTTTTCAAGTTTATGTGCTGGGCTGTTGTTATCGTGCAGTTCAGAAGGTAATTTTCGAGTCGATAATGTACCCAATAGTAGGGTCATAGTACTTACGGACATGCTCAACGAACCCGATGACAGTCAAACCATGGTACGATTGCTCATGTATGCCAATAGAATGGACATTGAGGGACTGATTGCAGTATCATCATGCCATCAATATCTGGGCAAGAAGGATTTTTTGCCCGTTTTAAAAGAAGGAAAAGTAGTAACAGTAGATACCGTAGTACAGGAACGAAACGGAGTGCATCCGCAAGAAATCAACAAACGCATTGAAGCCTATGCCAAGGTACTTGAAAACCTCAAAAAACATGAAGGTGGTTGGCCAACGCCTGAATATTTATCCAGTAGGGTAGGTAGCGGTCCGGCAGGTTATGGAATGGACGATGTTGGTGTTGGGAAGAGTACAACAGGTTCATTGCTAATTGAAGAGGCTATTCTGAAAGAGGATGAACGACCCCTTTATATCTGTATCAATGCTGGGGCCAATACGCTAGCTCAGGCTTTGCTGGACTTGCAGTCCAAAACCAATAGTTTAGAATTGAAAGAACTTTTAAAAAAGATTAGGGTATACGACGATGCTGGTCAAGATAACGCTGGGGCATGGATAGCCAAAACTTTTCCAACCATTCACTACCAAAGAAGTCAAAAGCAGGTTTTCAATTTTATGAACGATAAAGGCCCCAAAGTTTGGGATGACGCGGAATATGCTGGGAAAGGGCAACATCTTTGGGCAAAGAGAAACGTTCAAACCAATCATGGTCCCCTTGGCGAATTGTATCCGACTCGAATGCGATGGAATAGACCTGATTTATTTCATACTCTGGAAGGAGGGGGCACCAGTACTTGGATAGGTCATGTGAATCAAGGACTTTATGTGCCTGAGGAAATCACTTGGGGCGGTTGGGGTGGCCGTTTTTCTGCCGAAAAACATAAAAATGTACTGGCTGACCAGCTACGATGGGCCGATTTGGTAGAAACCGAAAACCAATACAAACCCTTTTTCATGTACGTAGAGGTGGCAGATAAGTGGACCGATAAGGCTACTGGTAGCACCTACAATGATATTGGTACCCCTATCTATCGTTGGCGGGAAGCCTACCAAAATGACTTTGAGGCCAGAATGGATTGGTGTATTGCACCCTATGAGAAAGCGAACCATAATCCGGTAGCCACAGTCAACGGCGATGCTTCTGACGGTATCATTTATTATGCAGTAGAGTCCAAAATGGAATTGGAATTTGATGCCTCCATATCCAAGGACCCAGATGACGATGATTTACAATTCAATTGGTACTATTATCCTGAAGCAGGTACCTATGGAAATCAAGTAACCCTCTTGAATTCAAATACCTCAAAAGCCACACTAAAAGTTCCTTTTGATGCGTCAGGAAGCCAAATACATATCATTTTAGAAGTAAAGGATAAAAGTGCTATTGTGCCTTTGTTCGATTATCGCCGAATAGTTGTTAATGTACTGGGGTCATGAGAAATTGGTTGTCGCGGACAAAACCAAAACGAATGACCTATTTAAACGATGGCAACTATATGACCATTCAGTATTCCGTCATTGGCGAAACAACAGGAATCGGACACGGAATTGTTATTTGGGATTTTGAGAAAGAAAAGGAACTTCTTCTTAAAAAGTCAGCTAGAAAAAAGAAGGAAAGATAACCAAGAAGTATTTTACAAAGGAGCGACATGAAAAAAGCAATGATGACCATTTTTCTGCTATTTATTGCAGGCTGCGGATATGGTCAAAAACTGAAAGTCAATAAAAATCAATACGGTTATACCATATCTATTGGCGATAGTACCGGTTTATCAGTTCTGACCACTCCTTCTTCTGGTTTATGGGCCGTTGCCACCGATTGGGAAGATAAATGGATGACCAATTGGCAATATGGTAACCCAACCAAAAAAGAAATGGTAAACGATTACACGATTTTGAGTGGAAGCATTATGCTTCCGTCAGGTGAAATGTGGATTCGAGATGCCTACAAAGAAGAGAGTGGGAGGGTAAAATGTATACGTAGGTTCCAATGGAAGGGAAAGGATACGTTAAAAAATGCCACCCTTGGCATTCAGTTTTTGGCAAAGGGAGAGGGCAAAAAGGTTTTTATGCCTGGAATTCTGTACTACGGAAATCCCTCGGGTGGAAAAAGTGGACGTACCCCTGTTTACGATGGAAAA
>NZ_JANQIH010000280.1 GCF_028282265.1 Allomuricauda sp. | reverse complement strand
TGAAAATGATGGCAGAGTCAAAGGCTGCACACAAAATACTTGCAGAAAAAGCATTTAAGATTTAAATTTTATAAAACTTACTAAGTTGTGATGCCGTTTTGAACAAGAAATGGTAAAAGTTTTTGACGACCATGCCACAGCAAGACTCGATTCTGCGCGAAAAGCCGTTGCAAAATTGGTTCTTCTTTCCAAAACTCTGAATCCCCATACCGAAAATAATGGTAATCCGGAAAGCCTAATCGCGCACCAAAGGGCGTATTTGGAAGAAGCGAAGAAAGTCTTGGAAGAGGGTATCCAAGCGCTGGATTCCGAGAATCGCTAACGGACCAACTTCTTGTACTTGATACGTTTGGGCATAATATCCGTGCCAAGTCTTTTCTTTTTGTTCTCTTCATAATCTGAAAAAGAACCTTCAAAAAAGTATACTTGCGAGTCTCCCTCAAAAGCTAAGATATGGGTGCATATCCTATCCAAGAACCAACGGTCGTGGGAGATGATTACGGCACAGCCTGCAAAGTTTTCCAGACCTTCTTCAAGCGCTCGTAAAGTATTTACATCCAAATCATTGGTAGGCTCGTCCAGTAATAGGACATTTCCTTCTTCCTTTAAGGTCATTGCTAAATGAAGACGATTGCGTTCACCTCCCGAGAGCATGCTTACCTTTTTGTTCTGTTCACTTCCTGAGAAATTAAATCGACTTAAATAGGCTCTTGAATTCACTTGTCGCCCACCCATGTTTATCAATTCCTGTCCGTCGCTGAAGTTTTCCCAAATAGTCTTATCTGGATTGATATTGGAATGACTTTGGTCTACATAAGCCAATTTTGCTGTATCCCCTACCAAGAATTCACCTTTGTCGGGAGTCTCCTCGCCCATAATCATTCTGAAAATGGTGGTTTTACCAGCCCCATTGGGACCAATAATGCCTACAATTCCTGCTTGCGGAAGATTAAAGTTCAAATCTTCATAGAGCAGCTTATCCCCATAGGCTTTGCTGACCCCTTTCCCCTCAATTACGTTTGTGCCCAGTCTAGGGCCATTGGGAATGTAGATTTCGAGCTTTTCTTCCAGCTGTTTTTGGTCTTGACTTAGAAGTTTGTCATAATTGTTTAGACGGGCCTTTTGTTTGGTCTGCCTTCCTTTTGTTCCTTGCCGTACCCATTCCAACTCTCGCTCCAAGGTTTTTTGACGCTTGGAGGCTTGCTTGCTTTCTTGGGCCAATCTTTTTGCCTTCTGGTCCAACCATCCTGAGTAGTTGCCTTTCCAAGGAATGCCCTCTCCCCTATCCAATTCCAAAATCCATCCAGCAACATTATCCAAAAAATAACGGTCGTGAGTCACGGCAATCACAGTACCCTTGTATTGGGCCAAATGATGTTCCAGCCAGTGTACCGATTCAGCATCCAAATGGTTGGTGGGCTCGTCCAATAGAAGTACATCGGGTTCTTTTAATAGCAGTCGGCACAGCGCCACACGTCTTCGTTCCCCGCCCGAAAGAACACTTATTTTTTTGTCTGATTCGGGAGTTCGCAATGCGTCCATGGCAATTTCAAGCTTGGTGTCCAGTTCCCAGGCATTGGAAGCATCAATCTTATCTTGGAGGTCCGCTTGTTTATCCATCAGCTTCTGCATCTTGTCCGCGTCTTCATACACCTCGGGCAGAGCAAACATATCGTTGATTTTGTTGTATTCATCCAAGATTGCTACAGTCTCAGCAACTCCTTCCTTGACCACCTCCAGAACCGTTTTATTCTCATCCAAGTGAGGTTCTTGTTCCAGATAGCCTACCGTGTAGCCCGGAGAGAAAACCACATCTCCTTGGTAGTTTTTATCCACCCCAGCAATAATTTTGAGCAATGTGGATTTTCCAGAACCGTTTAATCCCAGAATTCCAATTTTAGCCCCATAAAAAAAGCTGAGATAGATATTCTTTAGTACCGGGGTATTTGCCGTTTTAAACGTTTTCGTTACCCCCGACATTGAAAAAATGACCTTTTTATCGTCGGACATTGAACAGTATTTTAGTTAGTAAATTTGGGTTATACCCTTCCTTTTAGTGCATTGAAGACCCATGCTACCGCGAAGAAACCGATGCCAACAGCACCAAATCCATAACCTGCAACCTCATCATATTTAAAAGCTCCCAGAGCTATCATTCCCATCCCTACAAAAATCATGATCCAGGTGGCCCAGGCCAATACGGTGTTCTTGTTCATTCCCATAGTAAACATTCAATAGTTGGTAAATATCGCAAAAAAATGGGCAATGTCTAAATCCAAGCAAACCTTAGGTTTCAAAGGGAAACTTAGCGCCTACTTGCCTGCGAACTTCATCCAAAAGTTGCGCCAGTTCAAGACTGTTTTGATGTGACCAAAGTTCACTCTCTAACCGATTTTCTATCAGACAGTTATGAACCTCCATTATCTCGTGGTATAGCCCACCACCTGTCATAGGTAAATCGAAAGATTTAGATTCCCCGTTTCTTCTAAGCAAAAAGCCATGGGTCTCATGCCATCGAGAGTAAATCCGTATTTCTCCTTTATCACCCGAAATCTCAGCTTCCATTCTGGAGGTGTTTGTGAGTCCGCTGTACATAACTGAAAGTGTACGGGGATACTTAAAAAGTATTGATGTCTGAATTTCGGTTCCATTTGAATGAAAGGTAGAAAAGGCTTTTATAGCTGAAGGTTTCCCAAGAATAAAATAGGATAAAAAAATTGGATATATACCAATGTCCAGAATAGAACCCGAAGCCAAATTTGGATTAAAGAGTCGGGATGATTCATCGCGGTCCATTCCATAAAAAGCGAAATCGGCATTGAGATATGAAACTTCGCCTATACTACCTTGATTGACCAATTCCTTTATTTTCTTTAGAGATGGATTGAATCTTGACCATAAGCCCTCCATCAAAAACACTTTGTGCTTTTTAGCCGCCTCTACAAGCTCTTTGACTTCAGTGACGTTGACCCCCAATGGTTTTTCGCAAAGCACATGTTTTTTCGCCTCCATGGCCCGTAGTGCCAGCTCTTTATGGAAATTATGTGGAGTGGCTATATAAACTACATCCACTTCAGACGAGTTGAAGAGTGCTTGGTAATTATCCAAAATATTGGGAATATCAAATTCTTCGGCAAAATCCTGTGCTCTTTGAATACTGCGCGAAGCTACCGAAGAAAGTATTGCATCCTTGGTCAATAAAAGGTCTTTCGCAAATTTTCGAGCTATCTTTCCAGGGCCAATAATGCCCCATCTGATTTTACCTTCCATATAAGCCAAAAGTAATGATTAATACTCCGTATATTTATCCGGTAAGCCGAAAAATGGTTCACAAACTATGGACTTAAACTTCAATAAGAACGAAGACCACAACAAACTAAAGATTTCTGATTTACGCAAAAAGCTTTCCCATGTTAAACTGGGAGGTGGAAAAAAACGTATTGAAAAACATCACGCCAAAGGCAAAATGACCGCACGGGAACGCATTGAGTATTTGCTCGATGACGGCAAAGAAGTTGTTGAAATTGGAGCTTTTGCCGGTGATGGAATGTACGCAGAACATGGGGGTTGCCCTTCAGGAGGAGTGGTAGTGAAAATCGGTTACATCCAAGGAAAACAATGTGTGGTAGTTGCCAATGACGCTACTGTTAAAGCAGGTGCCTGGTTTCCCATCACGGGTAAAAAGAACCTTAGAGCACAGGAGATTTCCATAGAAAACCGACTGCCCATCATTTATTTGGTAGACAGTGCTGGCGTGTATTTGCCCATGCAGGATGAGATTTTTCCTGATAAGGAACATTTTGGTAGAATCTTTAGAAACAATGCCATAATGAGCAGTATGGGCATCACCCAAATTTCTGCTGTTATGGGTAGTTGTGTGGCAGGCGGAGCTTATTTGCCCATAATGAGTGATGAAGCTTTAATTGTAGACAAGACCGGAAGCATCTTTTTAGCTGGAAGCTATCTTGTGAAAGCTGCAATTGGCGAGAGTATTGACAATGAAACCTTAGGAGGGGCAACAACCCATACCGAAATCAGTGGAGTGGTCGATTATAAAGCCAAGGATGATAAACATGCTTTGGACACCATCAAAAACATTGTTGGTAAAATTGGGGACTACGAAAAGGCTGGGTTCAACCGGACCGAATCTAAAGCTCCAAAAGAAAACCCTGATGAGATATATGGGATTCTCCCTCGACAACGGAGCGATCAATACGACATGCTGGAAATTATTAAACGTCTGGTCGATGATTCAGAGTTTGAGCAATATAAGGAAGGATATGGCAAAACCCTTCTTACGGGCTATGCTCGAATTGATGGTTGGGCCGTGGGCATTGTGGCCAATCAACGTAAAGTCGTTAAAACAAAAAAAGGAGAAATGCAGTTTGGAGGTGTCATCTACTCCGACTCGGCAGATAAGGCCACACGGTTCATTGCAAACTGTAACCAGAAGAAAATTCCGTTGGTGTTTTTACAAGATGTAACCGGCTTTATGGTAGGTAGCAAGAGTGAACATGGCGGTATTATAAAGGATGGTGCTAAAATGGTAAATGCGGTAAGTAATTCTGTTGTTCCAAAATTTACTGTAGTAGTTGGAAATAGTTATGGAGCTGGAAACTACGCTATGTGCGGAAAAGCCTACGACCCAAGACTTATTGTGGCCTGGCCCAGTGCAGAATTGGCTGTAATGAGCGGGAATTCTGCGGCCAAAGTACTGTTACAGATAGAAAAAGCCGCTTTGGAAAAAAATGGCGATGTTTTGGATGCCGAAAAAGAAAAAGCACTTTTTGATAAAATCAAACAACGATACGACCATCAAATATCGCCTTATTACGCCGCTGCGAGACTATGGACCGATGCCATTATAGATCCGTTGGAAACTAGAAAGTGGATTTCTATGGGTATAGAGGCCGCAAATCACGCTCCCGCGGAAAAACCATTCAATATGGGCATATTGCAGGTCTGATTATTCTACATTGAATTTAGCCAGTTGTTTTTTATCCTTGTCCCCTTGCACCCTAACTATATAAGACGAACTAGTTTGATTGCTTTTGCCAAAATTCTTCTGGACCGTGCATTTTAAGAATGTAGCAGCTGAATTATTCTTGGTACGGTTTCCAAGAGAAGTAACATTCAGAATCCACTCGCCAACGGTTTCAGCTCCAACAATTTCAAATTGCTCAATGAAATAGCCATTTTCCAATTCATCGGAAATACGTGTGCCTTCATTTAATTCTGAGTGTTCCCAATCAAAAAAACGTTTCTGCGGGTTTACAAACTGTACCGTAAACTCAGCATCGGGATTGTTCCACTCCAAAATCAATCGGGCATTATAGGTTATGTTGTTTCTATATTTGGTATCAACCTTCGAAACATCAAGCTGGTTTTTATGCTGGTTGACCAAATTGCGAATCTCAGACCCAAGGGGTTTCTCTATTCCTGAAAAGTTCAAATCACGATTCAATGTATTGGTCAACATTCCATTGAGGGTGTTCAATGCAGCCTGATAATTTCCCATCTTTCTTTGTACAATGGCCAAATCGTAGTGGTTTTGTATTTTATCTGGATATTTTTCCTGAGCACGGTTGACGAATGCCATAGCCATCCCATAATTTTCCTTTTCCAGACTCTTCAGATACGCTCCTCTCAAAGCTTCATAAGCTGCGGATTTTTCTTCAACGATATTTGAAAGAATTCGAAAAGCAATCTTTGGTGAGGAACTGTAAAAGAAATCAAATACATCCAACAGATAATCTGAAGAGTTCTGAAACCTTTCACGTTGATTCAAATATATTCCGTAGGCATCTTCCACGTTCTTTCCCTTTTTCAATTCTTTTAAGTAGGGTGTCACCAAAGCCTTGTTGTCAATCTTAATCTTAGTATCGTAAAAGTTATCCGTAAGCTGAAGAGCATCTCGTTCTGGCTCGCTTGAATTTTTAAAACTTCCAGTTTTAGTGGTTATAAGCAAGACGCCATTTGAACCTTGGGTTCCATAGATATTTGTGGCCACCAAGCCTTTTAGGACGGTAACATCCTCAATATTCTTCGGGTCTAAAAAGCCAGTGGAAAACACATATCCATTTTGACCTGACCTTGACTGAGCCAAAGGGACTCCGTCTACTACAATTAAGCCATAATTATTACCCAAAAGAGAATTACTTGGTCTGAGAACAGTCTGACTCAAATCACTGCTTTGACCAAGACTAACACCGGAAAATTTTCCCTGAATGGCAGTATTGACCGTAGTAGCAGCATCAGGAACCATTTCAGCATCAATACTCTGTACTGCGTAACCTATGGCGTCCTTGTTTTTTTGCCCAAGGGCCGTGTTTACTTTTGCATCGACTTCGACGTTTTCCTTGACAACGACTTCATCCAGTACAATTCCCGATTTAAAATCAGAACCAGTAGATTCCGAGGTTACTCCATTCTCCGTACTCCCGACTTGTTGGCCAACCTCATTAACACTTGAGGCTGTAGCTTCTTCCGGAGTATCTGCTGCTTTCTGATGAAGATTTAAAAAATCTGCCTTGCTAATTATTGACAAAAGCGTAATAGTACCTCTATCAAAATCCTTTGAACTATTAATGACTACTAAATTGCCCTTAACCTTGGAATTGGAGGATTTCAAATTTTGCTTGCCATCGGTAAAAAGTAGATTGTATCCTTCTACGGAAAAATCCTCCAATCCTTGAAACGAGGTAGCACCGTCGTATTTGAAACTTTCAATTTTGCTTTGAAGTTTGCTCCAATCTCCCTCTACTATTTTAAAATTCTCCTTGGAATGGATAACATCACTAAAACCAACCAAAACAACACTGGAGTTTTTGAATCTTTGGAAATAAGCGTTGAGATATTCCATTTCTTTGGCATGATCTCTCTCCAATCTAGAAGCAGAGCAATCCCAAAAGATTGCAGTTGTTTTTACTTCTTGGGACCAACCTTCAAAAAAAAGAAATGTGGAAAATATAAAAATGGATAGCTTTATTCTCATAGGCAAACCATAATGGTTTTAAACAGAAAGTAATATAAGTGATTCTCTTTAGAAACTTTTATTGTTCTATCATCTTTAAATTAGCGTTCAGGGTACTTTTCTTGCCTACTCGGTAATGATTCTTTTCATAACCATTAATGGAGAAAGAAAGGATATCTTTTTCCTTAGCATGAATTAGGTATCTCCCATTCTCGTTCGTGACAACTTCTTCTTTGGTTCTAAGATTCATAACGGATACCCCTGAAAGCATTCTTCCCCTATCGATTACAAAGCCAAAAACTCTCGCCATTCGCTTCTTTTTCTTTTCTGCCTTTTGTCTTCTTTTGTCTGCTTCTACTTTCGACACAAAAACAGAAGTTTGAAGATAATATCCCATCCCCGAATCGGATATTCTTTCCCATTTGTCTTGGCTAGCATATCTCCTAAAAGATCCCGAATTATTGCTTATGGCTGGCATTGCCAGAACAATGGGTTTATTGCCATAAGCACTTACCAATTCGAGTGATACAATAAAATCCTCCTCAACATAAATAGAATATGGAGATAAGTCCACTTTAACCCCAGTGTCCCCCTTCTTGATTTTGTGAAGAATATTTTTTCCCGAGGTATTCAAGTTTGTTTTGGGGGCACCAAGTTTTCCATCACAATCGTAAAGGTTAACCCGAAGCAAAATACTATCCATTTTGTTCACCAAGATTTCAAAGCCCAAAGAATTGAGCCTTCTTAAACCTTTTTTCACACGTATTCTTGTTGCTAATTCTCCACCCAACGCGGTGTCCTCCTTCCAATAACCAAAAATAACAGTTCCATAATCCCTATAGCCTACAAGTTCATTTACAAGCTCCGTTGCCTTATTGGTTACAACAACCTCATTTAACTCTACAATTGATGGCGTAAGATTCAATACGGGATACTCATTGTACTTGAATTCGACTTCTGGAGTGGGTATTCGCAGGGGCTCATAGCCCAAGGAAGAAAACAATATAACCTCATTGGATTGGAGTAGTTCTGGACCCAATTCCAAATGAAACAGGCCTTCCTCGTCACTTACTGTACCAATTCCCTTGTTGACGATACCAATATTAACATAAGGTATAGGCTTACCTGTTTCTGAATCAACTATTTTCCCTTTATAATCCTTTTGGCCATAAAATGAACAAATTGGCCATAAAAGAAGACATAGAAACCAACTTTTCTTGATCATATTTATCTGGAAACATTGGCAGCAACACTTTGGACTCTAAACAGTTCCTGATTGACATCTTTGATGCCAAGTTTAAAAACCTTGACTTCTTTTCTCTGCGATTTAGATCCGTAGTTGTAATATATGGAAGCTTTCAAATAGGTAGGTGTAAGGCTCTTATTTCCCAAATAGTTCATATTGATTTTCCATGTGCCGGATAGGGATTGATCAATTAGATATTCGGAGCAAGAGTATCCAAAATCCTTTTCTTTCTGAATGACCTCAGGATTATCCCTTAAGGTATGTTTCCAAGTGTAGAATTGGTTGTCTGGATTTACAAACTGAAGTTCAAATTCAGCTTCACTATCATTCCATTCAAAAACTAAACGAGTACCTTCAAAATTTGGTTCTTTAACCTTAACTTTTCTGCTTCTGGATTGACCCATGACATCTGTCTTTTCCAATGTTAGCAGATTATCAAACTCCCTATTCATCAGCGTTGTGAAAGTACTGGTATCCGCTTGCATAAAACCTTCATCAAGAAGATGAAGATATCGGGTGTGAAGCTCTGCCGATCTTCTGCTATCTCTAAGGTTTCTGCTACTATTCGCGAGATCACGGTAGGATTGGGCGTAGTTGGGACGAAGAATAAATACATCTTTTAAAGCCTCATTTGCTTTTTCGTGCCTTCCTTGCTCCTCATAAATATAGGATAAGGCTTTTAGATAAATTGGATTATTACCAAATGTAAAAAAAGCCTTCTCAATGATATCATCGGCATAATCCACCTCATTCAAAACATCATGAAAAAACTGATAAGAATCCAACACAAAAGAATAAGAACTTGAATATTTTTTGGCATTGGCTTCGAAACTCTCTTTTGCACTTGTAAAGGAATTAGAGCTTTGAAGCTCCTTGAGATAAGTCGGAGCGTTTCGATCCACTTCATGAGATGTAAGTACCTTTTCTTGAAGGTAGTTATCACGTAATCTCATTCTATCCAAAACAAGACCATTCTTGTCTTTTGGAAGCGCTGTCCCTGTTTTGGTATTAATGACTATCACTCCTCCCCGACCTAAGAAACCATATTTTGTAGCTCCAGCTGCGGAGGCTATTACCGCAATCCTCTCAATGTTCTGCACATCAATAAAGTCCGGAAAGTCAGTAAAAATTTGACCGTCAATATCAAAAATCGCCCTCCCACTTCTAATAAAAACTGCACGTTGCCCACCTACACCGGTCAAACCTTGAAAGCCAACATCAGCGCTAGTATTTGAAAACGATATGCCCCTTGAAAATCCTAGGCCGGCTCTAACGGATACTCCGGCGAACCTACCTCGAAGAACATTGGCCAAATCGTATTCGCCAGGTAAAATCTGATTGGAATTAAGCATCCTTACTGAATAGGACGCTCTTGTTTTATCTAAATAACCAAAAGCAGTTTTTATGATATTCGGATTGTCAAAATATGCTAGCTCTAATTCCTTTTGGCTACGATTCCTTTTTCCAGTGACAGTCACGTTGTCAAGCTTCTCTACTTTAGGAAACATATCGATATTCAAAGTTCTGGTTACGTCCTCTACCCGAATCTGTAATGGCTCCATACCATCCGAAGCATAGAAAAGTTTATCACCCGGAGAGGCATTAATGCTATATCTCCCGTCCTCATCTGAAACCGAAACTAAAGCTTGGTTTACTACTTGAACCTGAACATTTTCGAGGGGTGCATAACCATCGGTTATGATACCACTTATCCAACGTTCTTGCGAAATACTTGGTGAAAGAATAGAAAAAAACAATAGAAGAGTAAGAAACTTTTTCATAGCCATCAGAATTAAAGTCTTAAAACAAATGTTCCTAAACGGTTCATTTGTAGTAAGTTAATTAAATCTTAAATGTGCTACAACTTTAATTTCCTAATTGTTTCTTAATTCTTGGGACAAGCAATAGCTCAGTTTGTCTGCCGTTTACATAGCGAAACCCGTTTTCACCAAAAAAACCGGCTTCTTCGAGCATAATTCGGATATCACGTTTCCATTCTGGGATATTGACCGTAGTATTCAGCTCAATGGCATAAACCGTATTGGGATTTAAAGGATAGTTCTCCCCATCATCTTTCATAACCCCACCTTGGGCATCCCACATTCCGATGGTAGTCCCCGCAGAATGACCATAAGACCCAAGCGGGTGAGTGTATATCGCCGGCCGAAATCCAGCTGCTTTTGCATCTCCAAGCGCTTTGGCCAATATTTCGTTCCCCGTTCTACCCTGTATCATATTATCAGTTAAAAAGTCCTGAACACGATTACCATCCTTTAAGGCGTTGATAAGGAAATCCGGGGCATTTTTTTCTTCGGGCCTTAGTACATAGGCCAACTCTTGGCAATCGGTGTTCAATCTTAAATAGGTGATTCCAACATCGCAGTGCAATAAATCCCCTGGCAATATGGCCATATTCTCTGGTCTCCCAGAAAATGAATAAAGATGGCCAACCAATTCTTCGCTCGTTCTTTGAACATCAACCGTGGGATGAAACCAAGTTTCCAGTCCAAGGTCTGTGATTTTCTGACGCATCCACCACTCTACCTCGCTAGTTGTTGTTATCCCTGGTGTGATTACCTTTTCAGAAAAGGCTTCGGCAATGATATCATGGGTAATGTCAACCAATTGATTGTAGATGATCATTTCCCGTTCGGTTCGGGTCTCTATCCATCGAACGGCCAATTGTTCGGCCGAAACCACTTTGGATTGGTACTTTTTTGGAAGCGCCGACATGAACTCATCGTAGTCCGTTTTATCCAATCCATCAGCAATATTGTGGTCTTTTGAAAAGTTCAATCCTATTTTTTTGGGATTACGCTCTTCGATAAGTTCAACCAATCGTTTCCATTGATTCGGTTCTTTCTCCTTGTCCCAAGCCGAACTTATATTTTTCCCGACATTATATCTGGCTACAGCCAGTTTATCCATGGTCCCTGTTTCTGCATTCCGATAAAACAACAAAATAGTCCTCCTTCTAGCGTTGAGCCACTTTGCGGGAAGCATGGTTCTTAAAACTGGGTCTTCATTGTACTCCCGTGAAATAAGTATCCACATGTCAATACCGGCGGTATCCATTAAATCGGGCAGTAAGGTGTTGAAACGCTCTGCCAATATTTCATCAATAACCCTCGCCCTTTCAAACTCTGGGAGAATTTGTTGTGCATTGAGGTTATAGAAAAATAAAATACCTAAGAGAAGTATGGTTCTTTTCATAAAAATTGGATTATCCCTTGAAAATACAAAACTCAAGTAATTTTCTTTATAGTTTCACTACGAAGAATCTTACCGGTTTGGGTTTCCTCAAAATTGGACATAAAGAATATCTCCTTCGGAATTTCGTACTTGGAAAGTGTAGTCAGGTTTTTGATTTTTTCTTTCAAACGTGATGTATCGCGATTTTCACTTTCAATAAGTAAAACCAATCTTTCGCCAAGCTGCTCATCAGGAATTCCATAAACGAAAAATCTGTCCTCTATGATTTCAGATATTTTTTGCTCAATTTGTTCAGGAAAAAGCTTTACTCCTCCTGAATTGATGATGGAATCGTAACGTCCCAACCACTTGAACTGTGATTCCCTAACAAGCTCAACAATATCATTGGTTATTATTTTTGAATTAGAAATATGGGATGCTTCAATCACCAAACAGTTCCTTTCATCCTGTGAAATATGAACATCGGGAAGCGCGGTAAAGACCTCTTCTTCTTTTCCATTTAGCTGTTTAACCGCGATATGGGTAATAGTCTCGGTCATCCCATAGGTTTCGTAAACGGAAGTCGACAAACCGTGGAGCTGTTTTTTGAGGCTCGTTGAAACGGGAGCTCCTCCAACAATCAGTGTTTTGATGTTTGTAAGCTTGTTTAATGAATTTTCTAACTGCAAGGGCACCATGGCCACAAAATGGTAAGACTTACCTTGATGGGACAGTGGTTGGGAACTGGGTCCCTCGTAATCTAGGTTCAATCCCAAGACCATTGCACGGACCAACATCATTTTTCCTGCAATACCTGAAGAGGGCAGACATAAGAGTGCACTATCTCCGGAGGAAAGCGAAAAATAGGCCCCGGTAGCTAGTGCCGAATTCACCATATGGCTCTTTTGAAGTAAGATGGTTTTTGGTGTTCCTGTGGAACCAGAGGTTTGCGCTGCTAAAGTGGGAGCATCCGAAATCCAATCCAATATGAAATCTCCCATGGCGATTTCAAACTCCTCACCTTCCTTAATAAGACTATAGCCAATTTCGTTCAGCTCATCAAAGGCATAATGAACGCCATTCAGTCTGAACTCTTTATGTATGTTACGCCAAACTGGACTCTCCCTCATTGATTGCTTTGAATTCTTCTTCGGATCTTACTTTTCCAAACAATCTATCCTTCCAATTGTTCCAACCATAACGTTTGGCAAAAAACAACAAGAGTAAAGGAAATACGACAAAAACTGGAATGAGGACATCCCATCCCAAAATGGGTTCTGATATGTCTTTATAGATGGAATTGGTCTGAAATGCCGTCCAGTCTGCGGTCACCAAAAGGGCCGTAATCAGGTTATTTGCGGCGTGAAAACCAAGTGCAAGTTCCAATCCTTCGTCCATCAAAGTCAAAATTCCCAAAAAGAAACCCGTACCTATATAATAAACCATAATGCCATATCCCAGCTTTTCCACTTCTGGATTAGCGATATGCATCAATCCGAACATGATTGAGGTAACGAACAAAGGCACCCATCTATTCTTTGCTATAATTCCAAGACCTTGCATCATGTGCCCGCGGAACATGTATTCTTCAAAACTAGTTTGTAAAGGAATTAGGATTATTGCGATAATGGCAAGTGGAATGAATTTTTTGAGGTCAAAATTGAATACGTAGTCGTCAGGAGAAAAGTAAATATCAATTCCTGTCAGCAATACCGTAATGCCTCCCCAGAGTGAAAAAGCGAATAGAATTCGTTTCCAGTCAATTTTTTTTCTGGATGTCGTCAACGATGTTATGGTTTGCTGATGCACTAGATAGGTCCATCCCAAAACTACAAGCAGTCCGAATGCTAGAGGAGCCAAAAGGACAATGAGAACGATGTTTGACCCCAATTGGTCAATCAGCTGGCTCATTGTGTCCTCAACACTGACCGGTGAATTGATGGTAACAATATAATTGAAAGCCATAAAGGCAAAGAAGCCCAAAGGGAGGACCAGATATTTCCATAAACCCAAACTTCCCTTATATCCTTGTTCTATATACATAAATTGCTAATTAAATTATTTTGCCAATTCTTGTTTTGTCTATAATAAAGGTGCCCGCCTCTTACTTCCAAAGGGCAATCAAAGTTATTGGTGAACAGACCGCCCGTACCCAAACCTTGGGGCATTTTAGTTTGTAGGGTATAGGTCCATTGTGCAATGGCATTCAGACCCACGTTACTTTCGAGTGCGCTGGTCACCCACCATCCTATTCGATATTTTTTTGCCAAATCAATCCACTCCTTTGATTTTCGAAACCCACCCACTAAACTTGGTTTCAGAATAACATATTGTGGCTTCACCGTTTGTAGTAAAGACTCTTTAATTGTTACATCGGAAATGCCAATAAGTTCTTCATCCAATGCTATAGGCAGAGGTGTCTTACGGCATAACTCTTCGAGAAAATCCCATTGACCAGATTTGATGGGCTGTTCTATGGAATGGATTTCATAGACAGCCAGCCTTTTTAGTTTATCCATAGCCTCATCGGTATTGAAGGCACCGTTGGCATCAACCCGCAGTTCAATTTCTTCCGAAGAAAACCTGTCCCGAATTGCCTTTAAAATAGATAGTTCACTTTCAAACGCAATGGCCCCAATTTTCATTTTGATACAACGGAACCCGTCTTCAAGTTTTTGCTCCAATTGTGATAGCATATAGGCCTCATCACCCATCCATATCAATCCATTGATTGCTACCGGAATCTCTTTTTGTATAAAGTGAGAGGGAAATAATTCAAAAGGGCTTGTCTTAGAATCCAATGAAATAAAAGCCTGCTCCAAACCGAATTGTATGGAAGGAAAGTCCGTCAGTTCTTCTTGAAGTTGTTCCAATCCTAAATGGATATTGTTACAGGCCCAGGCCAATTTGGTTTCATATTCAGGAACATCATCAACGCTTAGACCGCGTAGTAGACCACATTCCCCTATTCCAAATTTGTTTTCTTGCTGAAGGATAATAAACCAGGTTTCCTTTTCGGTCATTACACCCCTTGAAGTTCCACTTGGGACTTTAAAATTTAGAATATAGCGTTTGTATTTTGCTTCCATGCAATGGATTCAAATTTACCATATTTTAAAACAAAAGAGTTAAGAAAAAACTTTACTGAGAAAACCGAAGTAAGAAACGTGAAGACCAATTCCTGCTCTTCTTTGGGATGGGATTTTTTAAAAGCTGTTGATATGACAAGGATGCCCTTAGCTAAAGTTGAACCAAAAACGGACTCCCTCACCAGCCCTGTCAATATTTAATTTGGACTGTAATTGGTTGACGAGACGATTCATCAAACGAATGCCCATAGAAGATTGGGTTCGCTCGTCGGTATCTTCCGGCAGGCCCACCCCATTATCGGTATACTCAAAATAACCCTGGTCACCGTTTTTACGAAGGTGGATGTAGATTTTTCCGTTTTCATCATTTTCAGGGAAAGCATATTTGAAAGAGTTTGAGACCAACTCGTTTAGAATCAACCCAAAAGGAATGGCCCTGTCAATATCCAATTCGGTTCCTTCCGCGTCAATGGTAATGCTGATGTTATGTCCTCCTTTTTTATAGACCGATTGCACGCTGTTGATCAAGCTCTCAATATAACCCTGCATTTCAATGACCGAAAGGTCGTCGTTCTGATAAAGCTTTTGATGTATCAAGGCCATGGCTTTCACCCTACTCTTACCTTCTTCCAAAGCCACTATGGCTGATTTGCTACGCGTGTTCTTGGTCTGCAGGCTCAACAGACTGGAAACCATTTGAAGGTTGTTTTTCACACGGTGATGTATCTCCTTGAGCAACGAATCCTTTTCTACCAGGGCATTTTCAATGATATGCTTTTGTTCAGCAATCAATCTTTGGTTTTTGATACTTTTCAAATAAGCATAAACCAACCCAGCGAATCCGAGCAAAGTAAAAATCAAGGAAATAAATACAAGATTGATTCTTTCGTCCTTGGCCTTCATTTCGTTTCGCGCCTGTTCGTTGATTCGCTTTTGCTCATCAATCAACCTCTGCGAATTTTCTAAGTCCTCATTGGCCACGATGGTGACCAACTGTTGTTTTATTAAAGAGGACTGTTTTTGGTTTAGGGAGTCCTTGATTCTTTCGTTGCGCTTATAGTAAGTTGCAGCATTTTTATAGTTCTCAACTTTGTCGTAGAATGAAGCCAATAGGCTATTTCTTTTAATATCTTGTAGGGTAGAGATGTTATCAAACTCAATATCTAAACTCTTTTTGGCATCCGAGAATTTTTCGAGCTGCAAATTAGCATCAGCAAGATTCAGAGTGTTTTCAATTACCTCACTTTGTTGACCATTACTGGGTGAAGATTTCAATACCTCTATACTGCTTTCAAGCAAGGGAATTGCTTCCTCATATTCAGCAAGGAGAACATGGCATTTACCAATATTTCCTTCTATTTCGGCTTTTAGCAAATCAGCATCGAATAGCTGCTGCTCTGTCTTTTCTTTTGAAATATCGTTGATGAATACATCTAGATAAGCCTTCGCTTTTTTCAGCTCACTCATCGCAGTAGGAGCGGAATTGTCCAACCTTAAATAGTTACCGACCTTACTATGGTATTTCGCAAGACCATAGGAGTCATTATCGGCAATAGTTGGTTTTACTTCCATGATGTACTGGTTCCTTGCCTTTCTATGAAGACCTAGATTACTGTAAATGTCATAGAAAGCGACATTTTCGGTGATTCCCAGTTCCCGTTTTTCCTTCCTGATTTCAATTTGTTTGTCATAGAGCTGCAAATTGGCATAGTTATCATCCAGTACATCAAGAATGATGGAAACAGAGGAACGGTCCAATGAGTCCTTGGCCGCATATAGTTCGTTGGCCAATGCAATACTCTTATCATAATCCCCAAGGTCATTGTACAGTTGCGCCTGCATCATTTTGTACTGACTCAAAGCAACGGAATCATTTGTTTTTTGAGAATTGGCCAAATAAATCTTTATGGTATCCAACCAATCGTAAGCGGAATTTATCTGATACCTATCCAAAGAGTTGAAAAAGATATCGAAACGTTCGTTGGCGGTGGGAGCATCTTGAAATTCGTCCAAGACGCTGATTTCATTGTTTTGGTCAACTTGACCGAAAACGGCATGACAAAACACCATCAAGAAGATAAAAAATGAGGTTTTTAAGAAAGATATCATCAATGCAATTCGATAAAATTCCAAAAGGGATTTAAATCCTGAGAGAAATCGTGTTTTGCTACTATTTTTTTTAACCGTTTTCATCGTCATCAAAGAAATTTCAACAATATTGTCACCTATATTAATTGAGTGACACCTGTAAAAAATTCTTACTAGTTAAACGGTTATTTGAGTTCAAAATTAAATCCATTAATATTTAGATGTTCAGTATTGTTGTGAAAACACCAAATTCTGTTGTGAAACTACAGCTAACGTATATGAAAGTGCAATTAATCGATGTTTTGTGCATTTCATGGATTTGGTGGCCTTAAAATCAAAAAAGGCCTTGTCAACCAAGACAAGACCCTTTTACGAGAACACTATATGAAAATGAAAAATTACTTTAAAACTTTACATGGTAAAGATACCGTGAGCACAGGAATGCATAAAAGAAATGTTGTCAATCAAGGGAAAACTGTGGTGATTGATCACTAGCAAAAAAAAAATGCCCGGTATACGGGCATTTTTTGATTGTCAAATATTTTATTAACTGTTCATGGAGGAAATAATGAACTCCTTGAAGTCTTTAGAAATTGGTATTAGATTATTGTTGATCATAATATCCTTGGAGTTGATAGCATCAATATGGTCAACATTAACGATATACGATTTATGAGCACGATAAAACTTGTTCTTAGGAAGTTTCTCAAGATAGTCTTTCAAAGGGGATCTTACCAAAAACTTCTTGTCTGCGGTGTTTACCTCTAAATAAACATTGTCCGCTTTTATGAACTGAATATCCTTAAACTGAATTCGGTAATATAGATGTTGCTTTTTTACAAAAATGGAATCCTTAAGTACTGAATTTGATGTAAAGGCATCACCTTCATCACCTGCGATTTCCTTTGTGTTTTCCTTTCTTGAATAATTGAAGTTGGAAAGTGCAATTTCTATGGAGGTATACAAATCCTGTTGTTCAAACGGCTTTACCAAGTAACCATCTGGTTTTACCGTTTTCGCATTTTCAACTGTCGCCCTATCTGAGTTGGAGGTAACAAAAATGAAAGGAATATTGTATTTCTCACGAATATGCTTTCCAAGATCAATTCCAGTTTTGTCTGAAGCCAAAATAATGTCGATAAGTACTAAATCAACATGGTGATTTTTAAGTACTTCTACAGCTTGCTCGTAAACAATCACATTGTCCACAATTTCGTAACCAATCTCCTCTAACATAGATTGCATGTCATCGGCTATGATTACATTATCCTCAACAATTAATATCTTAATGGGATGTTCCAAGTTTCGTTAAGTTTAGTGAGTTAGCACTCAAAATTACAAAAAATAATTAACTGAAATCATGAACAATACCGAAAGCAAAAAGGTACTAAGCGCCAATTTCTTCAGCTCTGGGTCCAGTAATTTTGGTTCTTGGGTCTGCATAACTCTTCTTAGATGTAGGAATATGGGCAAGAATACCAACAGGTAAA
>NZ_JANQIH010000259.1 GCF_028282265.1 Allomuricauda sp. | reverse complement strand
CAATATTCCCGAGTTGCTTGTTTTGTTCAACAAAACCCTTTCCCTTGGTTTTGACGGGCATCATTTCATATCAGGTCTAGCTTCCCACTTTAGGGATTTATTGGTCTGTCAACACCCAGAAACTTTGGCGTTATTGGAGGTTGGGGAGGACGTGAAAGAGCTTTATAGGGAACAGTCCCAAAAATGTTCAAAAGACTTTTTGTTGAAAGCCCTTGACCTGGCCAACGAATGTGATCTCAAATACAAAGCCAGCAAAAACCAAAGGCTTTTGGTAGAGCTCACCCTGATGAAATTGGCATCGCTTACGTTTGAAGGCGAAAAAAAAAAGCCTGATTTCATAATTCCTGCTTCCCATTTTAAGGCGCAGGTAGTGCCTGAAATTCTTGATAGGCCGAGAACCCCTGAACCCGTTATTGAAAATACAACAACGATTTCTGAGGAGAAACCAGAACCTGTGCCCCCTCCTGCGATAAAGAAGATTGAGATTGAGAGCAATCTACAAAGAGTCTCAGGCTTATCGCTATCGAGTCTTAAGGCCAAAAAAGCCCATCAAAACACAAAAAAAGTACAGGAGCATGAAGGGGATTTGCCGAACGAACCATTTACCGAAAAGGAAATGCAAGAGTTTTGGCATGAGTTCGTCAAACAACTTGAGAAGGACGGCAAAAAAATCATGGCCAGTAACCTTCTGACCGATGATCCAAAGTTAAAAGATGAACATACCATCAGCATTGAGCTGCCCAACGCCACCATGAAAAAGGAAATTGAAAGGGAGCAAGGGCCCCTTTTGGATTTTCTGAAAAGAAAACTGAAAAACTATTCCATTCTTCTTCATATTTCGGTAAATGAGGAAGTAGCAAAAAAATATGCTTTCACTCCTGAGGAAAAATACCAGAAGTTAAAGGAAAAGAATCCGGCCATAGAATTATTGAGAAAAGAATTTGACCTTGACTTTTAAAAAGTTTACCTCACTCTTAAACCGTATATTAACATCATTAAGGCTGCAATTAAAAGTCCAAAAGCTTCTCTTCCCCTTTCAATATTTTCGATATCACCTTGACCAATGGTAAAGCCTTCAAATTCGTCGGGCCAACTGTAAATCGCGAATACGACATAAAATCCAAATAGAAGCAAGGCCCAAAGAAATTTTAATTTACCAAGAGCAAACAGCAATGAAGCTAAAGCCGCTATTCCGTAGATAGCATACCACTTTACAGCATCTGGGTCATTGTACTGCACAACAGCAGCGTATGTGAAAAGTATAGTAAAAACAAATCCGAGAATTTTAAAAAATTTGTTCATGATGGTTGGTATAAATGTTTTTCCAAAATATCGAAAACTTGAGTGGCTTGTACCTGATTTTTACTTAGAACGGTGTCGTTGTTTGTAATCAATATAGGATAATCTTCCATATTTTCAGGTATTCTGCCGTGAGAACCTTTGATAAGTTCTGCCTTTAAGGGAATGATGTTCATCACTGTGCGAAAACCCAATTTCTTCTTAAATAGCTTCAAAACAACCTTTAAGGGCACTAAAGGGTCTTTTGGGTTGGTAAGCATTTCTACTGGGTCGTACCCTGGTTTTTTATGAATATCCACCATGCGTGCATAATCAGGGGCTTTCTTATTATCTTCCCAAAAGTAATATGTGAACCAAGAATCCTTGTCGGCTATAGCAACTAAATCTCCACAGCGGTCATGTTTTAAATTAGCTTTTTCTATTTCCTTTTTAACCAAAACTTTTTCTACGCCTCTCACTTTTTGTAAAATGGACTGAACTTTATCCATCTGCGAAGTATCGTTCAGATATATATGGGCAATTTGATGGTCAGCTACGGCAAAGGCCTTACTTGCTCCTGCATCCAAAAGTTCGAGTCCTCTTTCATTTCGTATTCCCAATAGGCCTTCTTTTCTTAAAATCCTGTTTAAATGGATTGGATTGTTTACATTGGTAATACCATACTCAGAGAGCAGTACTATGTTGCAATCCTTATTGTCGTAATAAAAGACCAAATCACGAACTACAATATCTATCTCATTTAAGTCTTTGGCGATTACATCAAAATTTAGTCCATGGCGCTGTAGGTTATAATCTAAATGTGGGAGATAAATGAGGGTTAAGGTTGGATTATGCAATTTATCAGTTTTAATAGCGGCATCTGCAATCCATTTACTAGACTTTATTGAGGTGCGAGGTCCCCAAAAATCAAAAAGCGGAAAGGTACCGAGTTCCTCCTGTAGTTCATCACGTAGCTCGGGTGGGTGGGAATATACATCGGGAATCTTTCTTCCATCCGCCAAGTAATTCGGTCTTGGTGTTACACTATAATCAACAGTAGAATACATGTTGTACCACCAAAAAAGATTAGCGCAGGTAAAATTTTCATCTTCTTCCTTTAGCTTCTCCCAAAGTTTCGATGCTTCGACTAATTTGTTTGATTGTCTCCAAAACTTAACCTCACATTCATCCTTAAAGTACCAGCCATTACCAACAATACCATGTTCTGATGGCCATTTACCAGTAAGATATGTGGCTTGGGCACTACAGGTAACGGCAGGCAATACCGGTTCGATATAAGCTGATTTTCCTCTTTTTAAGAAGGAGCTTATAAAGGGAGTATGTTCACCTATCAATCTTTTGGTCAGGCCGACCACATTTATGACTACTGTTTTTTTCAACTATAATTTTTCTTTTAACCAGTTAATTTCACGAGCAATAGATTCCGAAATAGGTATTTTTAAGCTCTTGGGAAGCACTTCCCAAGTATAAGTTTCAATTTCCAAATGATTGCAAACTGGGTCTACGTTTAAAAGTTCAAGCGTTTTTACGATATGGTCTTGCGTAGAATTAAGAACATCAAAGCTTTCAAGAAAGATAGGCACATGAAAATGAGCCCTCAATTCCTTAAAGTCATTTTTTTTATCGATTACAATTGGTAAATCAGCATAAGTTCGAACCTGCTCCCCTTCCCTTTCAGTAACCTGGTGTAAATAAGTAGGTTCATCAAAATCCTTTAACCTTCTCCAAATTGAACCTATGTCTTTTCCTTCAGCTAAAATTTTCAGAGCTGCGCTTATTTGAATCTTTCCTATTTGAATTCCATTATCAGCGAATTTTGCAAACGTTTCTTTTGGTTCTTCAAAAGCTAATGAGAAGTGGCAGATGTCATAACAAACCGTCAGATATCTTTTGATGCATTTTTCCGCCTCCTCTTTATCCAAACTTAAGTTCTCACCCAAAGTTTTTAATCCCAACGGAATCAAATACTTGGCATAAAAATCAACCACCTCGTTGCTATTCTCGAGTAATCCATCGGGCTCAGGTTCAATATCAAGATGCAAATACTTACCGGTTTCCTTTTCCAATTGATAAAGCTGTTCAGCAATCTTGATCATATTTTGCGCACCTGAACGCATTACCTTGTGCTTTTCTTCTTCGGTGGCATGCCAATGCTTGTAACTTATTGGCGAAGTGGATATACCTCCAGAGACTGAATCGGGAAGTAAGTAAACCAATTGTTCAAATAACCTTTGTGTGTATTGAAGACGCGCGCGTGTACCCCAATCTGGTTGATGCACATTATCCTTAACCCTTTCTCCATGAAAATTGCCGTAGGGGAAACCGTTCATGGTGAATACATATATTCCATTTTTATGCAACCAATCTTTGAAATCCTTAAGTTTTTGTCCCAAACCTAATTCGGCACTTGCCGTATTCGAAAGACGAAGTCCTAAGCCAAAATCTTTTTTTTCGGAAATCTTGTTTTTGATTGCGGGCACATGTTTTTGCAGGTTCTTAAATGTGACCTCCCAATTTTCCCCAGGATGAATGTTTGTGCAATACGTGAGGTGATAAAAATCTGAAACCAACATGCTAGCAAGATAGCTCTTCCTTTTTAATACTTCGAAGCAAGATAGCTTCACGCATTTTATCTATATCAATAGTATGAACCTCTTTTTTAGCTCCTATTTGCGTAATAAGGGTAATAGTTAATTTTCCACCCAGATGTTCCCTGAATTCCTCAATACCTTTCAAAAGCTCTATTTGTTTGACTTCCCCACAAAAAGGAATCCTATAGTCAAAACCAATTTTTGACATTGTAGAAAGGATAAGTTGTAAGGTGCTGTCATCAATCAAACCTAATAAATGGGAATAGGTAATATCAAGGGCAATTCCTTTTGCAACGGCTTCACCGTGCCGCAATTCATAGCAGGTCATCTGCTCTAATTTATGTGCGGCCCAGTGCCCAAAATCCAAAGGTCGTGAGGAGCCCCTCTCGAAAGGGTCTCCACCTTGGGCTATGTGCTGCATATGTATTTCAGCACACTTATGAATAAGATATGCCATTGCCTCTTGATTCCTGTTCGCCAATGCCGAGGCCTTTTTCGTAATGAATCCAAAGAAATCAGCATCCTTAATCAAGGCAACTTTTATAGCTTCGGCTATTCCAGAAATCCAGTCGCGTTGCTCCAAAGTCTTCAAAAAATCAAAATCGTTGATTATGGCCACTGGTACTGAAAACGTCCCTATAAAGTTTTTCTTTCCAAATGCATTGATACCGTTCTTTACACCTACCGCTGCATCGTTCTGAGACAGCACTGTTGTGGGAACACGTATTAATTTTACACCCCTATGAGCCGTTGCTGCAGCATATCCTACCATATCAATTACTGCTCCACCACCAATGGCAACAACAAAAGAGTGCCTACAGATATGTTTGTCATTTATTGCCTCGATAATCTGATTGACATTTTTGTTGTTGTTTTTGCTTTCTTCCCCACCGGGAATTATCAAAACATCTGTAAGTTCAATAATCCTATAGAACTTGTCGCAATAGGCTTCGATAGAGTCAAGCAAATCTGAATGTTTTAAATATACTCCTCCATCGACTACAAACAATACCTTATGTGCTTGTTCGCCATATTTGGCAAGAATTTCCGATAGCAATGGGTTCGATAGTGCAAAAAGTTTCTCAGTAAAATGCAATTTATACTCGTATTTCACTGAAAAAGATTGAGATATGCTTGGCAAGGACTTCATGGTTATCAAATTTACGTTACCGCAAATATTTTAGAAAGTAAAATGGATAACGGTAGCAATAATACGAGCAATAGCCCTACTAGCCAGTGTGAGTATCCTACAGCAATAGCGGCATCCAATATTATGATAGAAAGTACTCCAGACTTCACGGCACTCTTTACATTATGGGGTATGTTGTTACGATAGGCTTTAACTAGAGGAACAAACACCATGATTGTAAAAAATAAAAGAAAAAGTGGATAATAGGTAACATCTCCATGCTTAATATGGTGCAAGAAGCCCACAAAAAAAATCACAACCACATACAAAAAGGCGGCAACTACAATATTATTTCTGTTTTCGCCATGTACTTCTCCTTGGCTTATCATTGTGATTGCGGCAATAAAAATGATAGGTATAAAGACGTATTCCCAATTCATAAAACTTCCGAAAAAGGAAATTCCCAATAAAAGATTCAATCCACGGCAAATCCCCATATTAAGTGGCCCTAAAAACCTAAACTGCTTCGAATAAGCATCATACGCAACAATCGTTAAGGCCAGTACCATAGCAATCAGCCCACTGGTTTGGCTCGCCAAAAAAGCAAAAATACATCCAAACACAAGCAAAATTACTCCAAACCATCTTGCATTTTTTAATGGCACTGTTCCACTTGGTATGGGTCTTTCTGGACGCTCAATTTTGTCCAATTCGGAGTCAAAAACATCATTCAAAACCACCCCTCCTGCGTATAAAGAGATAGAAGAAAAAACCAGAAAAAACGATAGATTTCCATTCTCCAAAGTCTGCACGGACAAAATATCTTTTTTTAAGAATAGCCCTGCTAGGGCCATACCTGCTATAACATCGGCCGCCGCGGTTGGCAAATTTGCAGGTCTGCAAAGTTGAAGATAACCTTTGAGGGTTTTATTCATTAAACTATTTTATCACTTTCCACCTTAGGTTCTTGCCCTCTTAGAACACTATTGTCTTCATAAAGTTTTCTTTGGTCAATGGCTTTAAGATTTAACCAATGCTCTTCTTTCATTTTACCTGATTTTCCGAAAGTATCCAATGCATTCTGATAACAGGTCTTTATCACATCTTCTCTTGAAATTCCCTTGCGAATCATCAAATTCGCTGTTTTTGGTACGGCCAATGGGTCGCTTACGCCCCAATCTGCTGAGCTATCGACAATAATATTAGTGCTTCCGAATTTTCGCACCACCTCTACCATGCGTTCGTTTCCCATTTTTGTCTTTGGATATATGGTAAACGCCGCGATAAAACCTCTATCCAAAACTTCTTGAACCGTTTCTTCATTGTTATGGTCGATAATTACATTGTTTGGGTCTAGTCCATGTTCCAAACAAACCTCCATGCTTCGCACTGTTCCCGCTTTTTTATCTCTGTGAGGGGTATGCACTTGTACCATCATACCAAAAGCTTTGGCAAGCTCTAGTTGTTCCCTAAAGTATTTATCCTCCGCTGGGGTTTGGTCATCATAACCTATTTCACCTACGGCCACCACATTCTCCTTCTGCAGGTATAAAGGCAAAAGTTCCATAACCTGTTCCGCAAGAGCTTCATTATTGGCCTCTTTAGAGTTAAGACCGATGGTACAGTAGTGTTTTATACCGAATTGACTTGCTCTAAAAGGTTCCCAGCCAACCAAGCTGCTAAAGTAATCTTGAAAAGAACCTACTTGAGTACGAGGTTGTCCCAACCAAAATGAAGGTTCTATGATGGCAACGATCCCAGCTTCGGCCATTGCCTCATAGTCATCTGTGGTTCGCGAGGTCATATGGATATGTGGATCAATAAAATGTAGCTTTTCTTCCATAATCAAACTTTAAAATTTTCCCAGGTCAAGCTTTTGTTATGTGCTTTATCTAGATATTTAGGATATTTTTTCAATAAGTTTTTTGCACCTTTATGACTAGAACTGTAACATACCAATGTGGCCGCTTTGTTTTCTAGAGCATTTTCGCTTCCGAATAGATGTTCCATGTCTTTTAAATGATGGCTATTCATATGATATGAAACAGGGCGCCATATTTCAGGGTCAATTTCCCGTGATGCTGCCCATCGTTCGTGAGCATAATCTGAAATTATTCGCGCCAACTCTTGATTTGCTCTTTTATCAGTACCGACAATCTTGCCTAGATTACGTTGCATAAATGCCGCTTTAAGGTACATCTGATTCCATTGTTGCTCATTAAAATATAATGAGGGGTATGGGTTATCTAAGGTTATTGCATCAAAGATAGTTGAGATGTTGGTTCGTAATGCTTCCACCGCCATAAATTGATACTCCTTTGGATTTGGTAGCAGCACTAAAAACTTCAAAAAAGTTTCTAATTCACCAGTATCGGCAATTTGTATCAGCTTTTTGATCTTATCAGTAAAAACATCTGGGTCTGCCTTAAGAACCTTTGCCAAAAGAGTAATTCTTGAAACCTCCATTAAATTGGCCTCCTTAAGAAACAGATAATCAAAAAGTGTCTTGTTTACTCCATTAACATCCTTTAATGGCTTTTTTTCAATTTTTGTAGCACATAAGGTGTAAGCCATAAACAATTTACGTGATGATTGATTTTTGACAATATCATCAAGACTTTGATAAAACCATTTTCTGACAATATCTTCGAGATTATCCTCTATAATCGCCATCAAGTCTTTAGTTGTATTGTGATACTGCATCGATGAAATCTAAAGATACTTGTGCAAAGGAGCACTTGGTTTCTCAAATATAACTATTGACACCTCAAATTATTATACTCGAACTGTGAATACCACTATCTTTACATCATAAATCTCCATTATTGCCAAAATGCTCGGATTAAAACTACCCACAGACCCTCGATGGGTCAATATCGTTGAGAAAAACATTGAAGAAATTCTGACGGATCATGCGTATTGTGAACAGAAAGCCGCGAGCACAGCTATTTCCCTTATCATTGGATTTCCTGAAAAATCGGAGCTTGTCAAGGAAATGACAGCTTTGGCCCGAGAGGAAATGGGACATTTTAACATGGTGCATGACAAAATCCTTAAGAGAGGTTGGGTTTTGGGAAGGGAGCGTAAAGATGAATACGTTGTTGAGCTTATGAAATTCTTCCCAAAAGGAGGAAGCCGGGAAACCCATTTAGTGCATAAACTCTTGTATGCTGCGTTGATTGAGGCTCGTAGTTGTGAGCGTTTTAGGTTACTTTCCGAAGAAATCAATGATGAAGAACTTTCGGAGTTTTATCGAAGTCTAATGGTAAGCGAGGCCAACCATTATACCATGTTCTTAAAGTTTGCCAGAAAATATGGAAATCGGGAAGAAGTGGATGAAAAATGGCAACAACTTCTGGATCATGAAGCCGAGTTGATGAAAAATCTTGGTAAAAAGGAGACCATGCACGGCTAGGTTACTGGTAGTACAACGTTTTGATCATTCCATCTGCCAAACCAATCTTGGGTACATTTATCTTTTTTGCCCCACTCCACTTTGCAGCGGACAAAAATATTTTTGCAGCAGGAATAATCACATCCGCACGATCTTGATTAAGACCCAATTCGGAAATACGATCTTCATAACGCATGCTGTTCAAAAAATGGTACTGTGCATTTAGCCAAATGAAGGATAGGGGCTGGTTCACTTTTCGTCCCGACATTTTGTGCAATTTGTTGATGTTACCGCCCGACCCGATGATCTCTACTCTTTCCTTACTTCCTAAATGAGACTTTATCCACTGTTCCAATTCATCCCAAACAGATTCCTCTTCCAAACCCTTCAACATGCGTACTGTTCCAATTTTAAAGGATTTTGATGCGATTAGGTGCCCACGGTCGAATACCGTAAACTCAGTACTACCTCCTCCTACATCAACATATAAATAAGCCCTATCCTTTTGGATAACATCCTTCAAATCGGTGGAGGCTATGATAGAAGCTTCACGTTTTCCATCAATAATCTCAATATGGACTCCGGAAGCTACACGAACCTTATGTACGACCTCCTTACCATTGCTCGCCTCACGAAGGGCCGATGTGGCACAGGCCATATATTCTTCAACGCCATAAACCTCCATGAGGAGACTGAAGGATTTCATCGTTTTAATAAGTCGTTGGATGTTATGATCGGATATTTCCGATTTTAGAAAAGAGTCTTCACCTAAGCGCACAGGGACACGAATCAAAGCGCTTTTCTTAAAAGAAACAGGCTTGTCATTTTGTTCTATGACATTATGAATAAGAAGTCGTACTGCATTGGATCCTATGTCTATGGCAGCAAACTTTCTAAGTATCAAATCTTAAGATTTAGGATTCAAGTTTGTTTTGATAATAATCGTACAGCGCAAATTGAGATCTTATTTGTGGGTCTCCTTCATGACGAACACGATAGGCGTTATCTTGTTTTTCAGAAAAAATCCGGGCTTTCATGTTGTCTTGCCAAGAGATTTCAAATGTATCCAAGAGCTCTTGCTTGATATCAGGGTCATAAATAGGACATCCCACTTCTACCCTAAAATCCAAGTTTCGGGTCATCCAATCAGCCGATGAGATATAGATGTTTGGATCTCCATCATTTCCGAAAATGAACAAGCGTGGATGCTCCAAAAATTTGTCGACCACACTAATGGCCTCAATATTCTCGCTCATATCCTCCACACCGGGAATAAGACAACAAACTCCTCTTATAATCAACTGGACTTTTACCCCTGCCCTACTCGCTTCATACAATTTATCTACCATTTTATAGGAAGTAAGGCTGTTCATCTTGATTTTGATATAAGCCTCCCTCCCCATTTTAGCGTTCTTTATCTCGTCATCTATGAGCTTGTTAAAGGTAACCTTCGTATAGTGGGGTGAAACCACAAGATGCTTGTACTTGTTGACCTTATAGTTGGTCTCAAAAAACTCAAACACCCGATTCATTTCCTTTAAAATACCATCATGCGCCGTAAACAAAGTATAGTCGGTATAAATCTTCGCCGTGGATTCATTGAAATTTCCAGTGCTTACGAAACCATATCTTCTGATGCCTTCGGCCTCTTCACGCTCAACTAAACAAATTTTGCTATGTACTTTCAGTCCGGGAACACCAAAAATTAGATTAACCCCTTCTTCTTTGAGTTGGTTGGCATAGTTGATATTGGCCTGTTCATCAAATCTAGCTTGCAGCTCAATTTGAACCGTTACTTGTTTTCCATTTTTCACGGCATTTACCAGTGCAGATGCTATCTGACTATCCTTGGCAAGCCGATAGACTGTAATTTTGATGGTTCGTACCTTAGGGTCCAATGCTGCCTCCCTAAGAAACTTTGTTACATAGGCAAAAGTGTGATATGGGGTATAGATAAGATAATCCTTCTTGGCAATCAACTCCAACAAACTCCCGATCATACTGAAACCCTTGACCGGTAAAGGTTCAATTTTTTCATACATCAGGTCTGTTCGTCCCAAACTAGGGAAACCCATGTAATCGCGTCTGTTGTGATACCTTCCGCCAGGGATAACACTATCGGTATCAATAATGTTCATTTTTTCCTTTAAAAATTGAAGGGTATCCTTGTCAATACTTTTATCATAGACAAAGCGGACCGGGTCGCTTATTTTTCTACCCTCAACGCTTGACGATATTTTTTCAATAAAACTTTTGGTAAGGTCATTATCAATATCCAACTCGGCATCCCTTGTAATCTTAATCATGTGGGCCGAAATGGATTCGTATTCGAACATGGTGAAAACACTATCTAAACAATACCGAATCAAATCATCAAGAAGGATGATATAGTTTTTGTCACCTTCCTTGGGTAGTACAACAAACCGGTCAATACCTTTTGGGATTTCAATCAAGGCATATCGATTCTTTCCTGATGAACCGTTGAATTCAGCATTGTTCATCACCATTTTTACTGCTAGGTAAGCAGCGGTATCCTTTAGCAGCGGGAATTCCGTCAGGTCATTTAAAATGATGGTCATCAATTGTTGATTGACCTTTTTGAAGAAATATTCCTTGACAAATTCCGCTTGACCTTCAGTAATCTCAGTCTCGTCGAGAATGAAAATGTTCTCAGCCTTCAACTCTTCTTCTATTTGAAAGAGAATTTCTTGACTCTGGGCCTGTTGTTGAATCACAATCTTGGTGATTTCCTCCAATAAATCCTTCGCTTTTTCACCACCGAGAACACTCTTTCCCTTTTTACCTGCGTCAACAATTCGCTTTACCGTGGCATATCGCACTTTGAAGAACTCATCAAGGTTGTTACTGAAAATTCCTAAAAATCTCAGACGATCGATAAGTGGCACATTTTTGTCCTCACTTTCTTGTAAAACGCGGGAGTTAAAGTGCAACCAGCTAATTTCTCGATTTATGTATTCGTTCTTTACCTTGATCATGAACTTCTTAACTTTTTTGGAATTATGATTTCTTTGGTGCTTCCTTTCGCAATCATCGACCACTCATCTACTTCAAATTGAATTCGGGCAATACCAGCAGTGGGAAGATTTTCAATATACTGATCTCCCCATCTATTTGCAAGGTTTGTAAAGGCATAGTTATGTCCAAAAATTGCTACGGTATCCATTTCATTATTCAGACTCTTAACAAAGTCATTTACCGAATTTCCTGAGAAATCGTACAAATCCTCCATTACTCGAAAATCATTTAAATTAAAACCAAGGACCCTCAAGAAAATCATGCTGGTGTGCAGCGCTCGATTCGCGGGACTGGAAAATGCCGCGTTGATTTCTATTTTGGAGTCAATGAACTTGCGTGCTACCAAATGAGCATCCTTGATTCCTCTTTCTTTTAAGGGTCTGTCTTTATCCGAAACATCGTATTCCCATGATGATTTCCCATGCCGCATTAAAACAATCTGTTTCATTATCTCATATTTAGGGAGCCAGTCTTTCTATTTTCCAATCGTAATCCTCTTGCAAACTGTATCGAATCCTATCATGTAATCTGTTGGGGCGACCTTGCCAAAATTCCATGGAAACAGGTCTTACCAAATATCCACCCCAATATTGTGGGCGTTCGATTTCTTTACCCTCGTATTCCTTTTCCAAATCCTTTAATTTGGATTCCAGAATTTCTCTTGAAGGAATCACTTCACTTTGGTTGGAGACGATAGCGCCTAATTGACTTCCTACGGGTCTGGACTCAAAATAACCGTCAGAAAGGTTCTCGGCAATCTTCTCCGCGGTACCTTTGATAATAACCTGTCTTTCTAAATTGGGCCAAAAAAATGAAAGGCAAACGGAAGGATTTTCGGCTATGGCTTTTCCTTTTTCACTCTCATAATTGGTATAAAATATGAATCCCTCATAGGTATAGCGCTTCATAAGGACCACTCGGTTTTTGGGAAAACCATCCAATCCTATTGTGGAAATTGTCATCGCATTGGGTTCTTCCATTCCATCGGTAGCCTCAACCTCATAGAACCATTTTTGAAATTGTTCCAACGGGTTTTGCTTTATAGACTCTTCCGTCAGGGCACTTTTTTCATAAGATTTCCGATAATCGCTAAGATCCTGCTGCATTCCCAATTTTAGTTTTGTACCCAAATTTCAGCAAAAGTGGGGACATTAAAAAACAGAAGTGCTTGCAACAATCTATATTTCGAATGTTTTTCCATCATCGGCCAATTCAACCTTTGGAAAAACTTCAAGTGCTTCTTCCCTAAATGATTCAATGGATTTGTACCGTGTTGAATAATGACCTAAAATAAGGTTCCCAACCTGGGCTTTTTTGGCAATTTTAGCCGCTTGCCTAGCTGTGGAATGCTTGGTCTTTTCACAAAGTCTTTCTTCAGATTGCAAAAAAGTAGATTCATGATAGAGCGTATCTGCATTGGTGATGAGGGGCAAAATGGCCTCATTGTACATGGTATCACTGCAAAATGCATAGCTTTTAGGCTTAGGTGGGGCATCGGTGAGCTTTTGGTTAGGTACCACGGTACCATTTTTCTGAACCCCATCAGCTCCATTTTTGATTGCCTTGAATTGGGAGGTTTCTATATCGAATTCATCTACCGCGTTTATGTTAAGTCTTCTAGGAACCGGTTTCTCCTTAAACAAAAAACCGTTGGTGTAGACCCTATGGTTCAAAGGAATGGTGGATACGGAAACCACATCATCATCAAATATCAATTCTGATTCCTTTGATTTCAGTTCATGAAAAATCAAAGGAAAATTGGTCCAAGAGTCGCCTAATTTCAAGAAGAGGGTTATTGCTTCTTTAATACCTTTTGGGCCATAAATATGGAGTTCCCTTTCTCGACCCAGAAGTCTAAACGTGGATACTAATCCGGGGAGTCCAAAAAAATGATCCCCATGCAGATGGGAAATGAAAATATGGTTGATTCTAGAAAACTTCACCTTAAACTTTCTCAACTGCACCTGAGTGCCTTCGCCACAGTCAATGAGAAATAAATGGTTTTTGACCTCAAGCACTTGGGAAGTGGGATTGGTAAACGTACGGGGAGTTGCGGAATAGCATCCGAGAATGGTGAGCTTCACGATTAGTGTAAAATTAACAATGAAAAGTTGAAAATGAGAAATAGAAAACGAGACATCATTTTAATCAAACTTTTTGTTTAGAGGATTTGACAATAGAAGCCAACAGCCCAACCAATTGAACTGACTCGTCATTTAAAATTTCATGTTGCCGCTTAGGAATGTAATCTGACCTAAAAAGTAAATCCAACCAATATTTAGTTTCATTGGCCTCTTTAAGTGCTATACTCATTTTATGTGTGAAGTCTTTTTTACTTTCAGCATGTTCGGCCTCCCTTATTAAAGCCCCAATTGCAGTTCCAGAACGAAGGAATTGCTTTGATAGCACATATTCCTTATTACTTGCTTGTAACTCTTTTACTTGACCTACAACTTTAAGAGCAAAATCGAAACTTTTTTTCTGAACAATATTTTCTTTGCGCAAACCCGAAATTTTTAATTATACCTTTTCAATTTTCAATTAAATTCCGAGATCACGTTCAATTTCTTCCATTTCAATTAAGTCTTTGGCTTCTTGAATGGAAGGTACCAGGGTAATTTCCTCCGGCACATGATCATAAGCCACTTTGCCTGATACCAGAACAAATGACTTTCCTGAATCCCTATGTGTATTGGATAGTTGTAAAAACTCTAAAAGATCATCAGCTGTCAATGTATCAAAAGAAAAAAGATTTACTATGATATTATCGTGCTGTAACTTCGAATATGCCTTTTGCAAATTTTTCAAGAATGTGGAAAGGGAAGCTTTTTCCTGAAAGACTATCGTTGTAGTCCCCTCTTTATCGAAAATCATGATTCTACTTAATTTTTGATGCCAATAGATAAATTACCGCCATACGAATGGCCACACCATTCTCAACCTGCTCCAATATAATGGATTGGCTGGAATCTGCAACATCACTTGTTATTTCAACACCCCTATTGATTGGACCTGGGTGCATAATAACAATTTCCTTGTTTAAATTGTCAAGTAGTTTTTTGTTGATACCGAACTGTTGCGCATATTCCCTAATAGATGGAAAATAACTGATATCCATCCTTTCATTTTGAATACGCAGCATGTTGGCCACATCACACCACTCCAGCGCATTTTTAAGGTTGGTTTCCACCTCCACCCCTAGGGACTCGATGTATTTAGGTATTAATGTTTTGGGTCCACACACTTTAACTTTGGCCCCTTGAAGCTTGAGTGCAAAAATATTGGACAGTGCTACACGTGAGTGTAAAATATCTCCCACAATCACTACATTTTTGCCAGCTACTTCCCCTAGCTTTTCACGTATCGAATAGGAGTCTAAAAGAGCCTGGGTTGGGTGTTCGTGTGCGCCATCGCCCGCATTTATTATGGAAGCATTCACGTGTTTGGACAAGAAAATACCTGCACCCGGATTTGGGTGGCGCATTACTACCATATCCACTTTCATGGATAAAATATTGTTGACCGTATCGATAAGGGTCTCACCCTTTTTTACTGAGGATTGGGAAGCGGAAAAGTTGACAACATCGGCAGATAATCTCTTTTCGGCCAATTCGAAAGAAAGTTTGGTTCTCGTACTGTTTTCAAAAAAAATGTTGGCTATTGTGGTATCACGCAGTGTTGGAACCTTTTTTATCGACCTATTGATGACTTCCTTAAAATGGTCGGCGGTATCAAAAATGAGTTGGATATCTTTTTTGTTCAGATACTTGATTCCCAATAAGTGATTTACACTTAACTCGCTCATTTTTAATTATTTACTTACTAAATATACTACATCTTCCCCATCGTTTTCCTCCCACATCACCTTCACCTTTTCTTCATTAATCGCATCGACCTGTCGTCCTCGATAATTGGGCTGTATGGGTAAGTGCCGGCTAAATCTACGATCGATTAAGGTCAACAGTTCAATATCTTTGGGTCGACCAAAAGATTGAATCGCGGTCAAAGCCGCCCTTATGCTTCTTCCCGTATACAAAACATCGTCAATGAACACTACATTTTTATCCTCAACCAAGAAATCGATTTTAGTAGTATTGGCCTGCAAGGGTTTTTCACCTCTTCTAAAATCATCCCTATAAAAAGTAATATCCAAAAACCCAAGTTTAATATTCTTCACTTTATAGTCTTCCCGTAAAATCTTGGCCAATCTGTCAGCCAAAAAAATACCCCTTGGTTGCAGACCAATGAGCACGGTTTCGGAAAAATCAAGATGGGTTTCTAAAAGTTGACAGGCTAAACGGTGTAAGATGATGTTGATTTCTTTTGAAGTAAGAAGTACTTTTTGACTCATTCTTTTACTACCCGCTCAATTGTATGCAAAAGTAATCAAATCTTTAAAATGTTTTTAGAAAGAAAAAGCCCCACTTTGCAAAGTGGGGCTTTCTATATTCATAAGAAATAGTACTTATTTCTTTTTCGAGTCTGCTTCCATTTTCTCTTTTAAGGCTTGCAGTTGCGCATTGGCATCTCCCAATGTAGGGGCATCTTCTTGACTTGCGGCCATTTTCTTTTTGGCGGCACGTACGTTGCGCTCTTCTTGCTCTCTAAAAATAGCTGTGTGGCTTGCAACCACTCGCTTGAAGTCTTTGTTGAACTCAATAATCTTGAATTCCACCTCTTCTCCTTTAGAGACTTTCTTGCCATCTTCTTTCTCCATGTGTCTTGATGGAATAAAAGCAACGATATCATCATTGAATGCCACAGTGGCACCTTTGTCGACTATCTCAGAAACTGCGGCTTTGTGAATAGTTCCTTCCGCGAATTCCGTAGCATACTTATCCCAAGGGTTTTCTGTGGTCTGTTTGTGGCCCAAGCTTAGCTTACGACCCTCAACATCCAATTCCAAAACCTCAACCTCAAGTGTGTCACCTACGGTCACAAACTCAGATGGGTGCTTGATTTTCTTGGTCCAAGAAAGGTCAGAAATGTAAATAAGACCATCGATTCCTTCTTCCATTTCAACAAACACACCAAAGTTGGTAAAGTTTCTAACGATTCCCTTATGGCGTGAACCAACAGGGTATTTAGAGGTAATATCGGTCCATGGGTCTGGAGTCAATTGCTTGATACCCAAAGACATTTTTCGCTCCTCTCTGTCCAAGGTAAGGACAACAGCTTCTACTTCATCACCTACTTTCACAAAATCTTGGGCTGATCTAAGATGTGTAGACCAAGACATTTCAGAAACATGAATCAATCCTTCAACTCCTTCAGCTACTTCAATGAATGCACCATAGTCTGCAATGACCACGACTTTTCCTTTAACCTTGTCACCAACCTTGATTTCATCACCCAAGGCATCCCATGGGTGTTTCTCCAATTGTTTAAGACCCAATTGAATTCTTGACTTGTTATCATCAAAATCCAAAATAACAACGTTCAACTTCTGGTCTAGCTCAACAACCTCGTTAGGATGGTTGATTCTGCTCCAAGAAAGGTCAGTGATGTGAATCAATCCGTCAACACCGCCAAGGTCGATAAATACTCCATAAGAAGTTACGTTTTTCACAACTCCTTCAAGTACCTGGCCTTTTTCAAGCTGACCGATGATTTCCTTCTTCTGCTCTTCAATGTCAGCCTCGATAAGTGCTTTGTGGGAAACAACCACATTCTTGAACTCGTGGTTAATTTTCACCACTTTGAATTCCATGGTCTTCCCTACGTACTGGTCGTAATCACGGATTGGCTTCACGTCGATTTGAGAACCTGGCAAGAAAGCCTCGATTCCGAAAACATCAACGATCATACCTCCTTTAGTTCTGCACTTTACAAAACCTGTTACGATTTCTTCCTTGTCGTGGGCATCATTGATACGATCCCAGGCTTTAATGGTTCTTGCCTTTCTGTGGGACAGTACCAACTGACCTGTTTTATCTTCACGTATATCGATTAAGACCTCAACCTTGTCCCCTACCTTTAAATCGGGGTTGTATCGAAATTCGTTCAAAGAGATAACACCTTCTGACTTGGCGTTGATATCGATAATTGCCTCACGATCGGTCATGTGTACTACAGTACCTTCAACGACCTCTTCGTCAGCTGTATCGACAAAATTCTCTTCAACAAGCGCTTCAAATTCCTTCAACTTTGAGTCTTCGACACGCTCAATTCCTTCCTCATATTTGTCCCAGTCAAAACTGTCCAAATACTCTTGAGGATCTTGTTGGGTCTTAGTTTCTTTAACTTCTTTTGTTGCTTCGGCAGTTTCTGCTACCTCTACGTTTGTTTTTTCTTCAGCCATGTGCTGATTTAAATTTGTATTTCATGGTCTCCTTAAGAGTTAGACAACGACCATGAAAGATGTTATTTGCTATATCTTTCCCTTTTCCTCTTGTTTACTTGCCAAAAAGGTGCGCAAAAATACAACTAATATATTGATTCACAAAGGGAATAAAGGCTTGTATTCCTTAAAGGAAGTATAACCGTATTTTGGTGGTAAGTTTTTAATAGAATGGCTATCTTCCAAGTTCTAATTATTAACTATTAAATACACTACAATGAGCGCAAAAGCAAAGTACCAAGCCGTATTGGACCTAGGTCAAGAACTGAACATAAAAGATGGGGATGTCTCTGAAGATGGAGGTGTTCTTAAAATTAAGGGGGTTGCAGCAACTCCTTATGAAAAGAACATCATGTGGGATAAAATTAAGGAAATAGGAGGAGAAAGCCCTTCGGATATCAAAGCGAACATCTCCGTTGAGGACGACAGCGTTTATCATAGGCACACTGTAAAAAGCGGCGAGTCTTTGAGTAAAATAGCCAAGCATTATTACGGTGATGCCATGAAATACAATAAAATTTTTGATGCCAACACCAATATTTTGAGTAATCCGGATGTAATTCATCCAGACCAGGTATTGGTCATTCCAAATATCTAAAAGGAAGATTTTTCATTGAAAAGGCGCCAAATGGCGCCTTTTTCTTTCATTTTGATCGTGTTTTAAAATAAAATTCCCGAACTTGACTAATAACGGGACACAGAGTGTAAATAGGTTTTCAATTTCTGGTTGAAGACCTTCATGAAACATCTAGTAGAAAAAACAAAAAATGGAAAAAATTTTGTTGGTTGTAATCGCACTGGTAGTTTTTACGGTATTGAACTTTCTTTGCCGTAAAAGCCTTAAGGTTTATGTCATAAAA
>NZ_JANQIH010000184.1 GCF_028282265.1 Allomuricauda sp. | reverse complement strand
TTTAAAAAAAGGAAATAAGTTCCCCTTACTCCTAAATTAAATCCAGCGTCATTCTAGTGAAGCAAAGAATGTCTTGGTTGGTGTATTGAAGAATCTTCCAGTCCTTAAATCTTAAAGCTATCTAATCATGTTATGTAGAAGAGTTTTCTTTTTTTCTCTATTGTTCGTTATTTCACCTTTGTTTCTTTCTTGTAGTAGTAGTGATGATGGTGGAGGAAACAATGGTGGCGGTGGTGGCGGTGTAAACATCGATATATCATCTTGCAGTTTGAACGGTCCTAATTTTTCCATTTCCGACATTTCGGGGGATTGGGTGGCAACACAAGGAAATTTTGATGTTCCAGAATCTTCCATACAAGTCGATGTTGTGGCTGAAGGTGGATCCGTGACACTTAATGTGCAACCTAATGGCGAGTTTACATTGGTGATTACCCCAAATGGCGCAGAAAGCGAAACCACTACTGGTGATTTGGCCTTTTGCGATGGGTTATTTACCGTACGTTACGATAATATGCCCAACGAGACCGAAACTCTTACGGTCACTTTAAATAATGATGTTCTTGCGATTACCGGTCCCATACTCTTCGATGTGGATGATGATGGCACTGATGATGAGGCCTTTGTGATTTTGAGATTTGAAAGAGGTTAACACGGCAAATACCCATACTCAGGGGGCTAAACACCTTCAGATGTTTTATATAGTTAAGTTCCCTAAAGAAACATTCGACGGGGGCCTTTTAGAAAAATGTGAGAAACATTGTCCACAAAAGACCTATAGTGCCTGTTAGAAAAAGTACTATAAATGTCAGCAGTCGTACTTTGTCCCTAGTATTATATGATGAAAAAGGTTTTATTGCATTCTTTTTTTCAAACCTATAGTTACGGTAAGCTAACCAAATTCCTAATACTCCGGTAAGCATTATCATGGAGAAAACTATGGGATTATTCCATTCCCAATCCGTCTGTGCTGCCAACATGAATAAAAGTTAGGAAAACTCCGTTGAGGAGGAAAATGAGTCTAATATTTTGTTGAAAAGATACTGCAAGCAAACGATTACATCCGTTTACAAACGAAAACAAACGATTTTTTACCGATTTGGATTTTGATTTGCCCATAGGTTTGCCCTGTCGAACAATAAGAGTTCGGCGGTATGAACTGTTTAACGCAAAATCTAAATCTTATGAATGCACTAAAAAACAAAGTACAATTGATTGGTAATCTAGGAAATGACCCAGAAATCATCATTACAGAAAATGGGAACAAGCTTGCAAAGTTTTCAATCGCAACCAATGAAACCTATAAAAATGCAAAAGGGGAGAAGGTAACCGATACCCAATGGCACAATATTGTCGCTTGGGGCAAAACGGCCGAAATAGTGGAGAACTTTTTGAGCAAGGGTAAAGAAGTGGCCATTGAAGGGCGTTTGACATCAAGAAGTTATGAGACCAAGGAGGGAGAAAAACGCTATATCACAGAAATTCGATGTACCGAACTTTTGATGTTCGGCAAATAAACGATTGACAGATAGTCGAGAAAGAGGGGCCTTTGGCCCCTTTTCTTTTTAAAAATAGGAGTTTAACGGTAAATTAAGATAAAAGCGTGCAACCTATCGGGGTCTTGTTCGTCAAACGTTAAAGAGGTTATCATGAAATCGGGTCGTTTCTTTTTGGTTTTTGCCTTTGCGGCAATAAGTTGGTCTACTTGGGCCCAGGGGACGACTGCATCAATGCATCGACTTAACTTCTACGAAAAACTGGCGCAGCGCGATGCTGAATACGAACAGAATTTGGGAACAAGTTATGCTGAGCAAGATGAACTGGACTATTGGAACGATCAGCGGGATTTTGAACGGCAGTTGGGGAAATCAAACTTCACCTATTATTTGGTCTACATGAAAAGCAAGAAGCAAGCGCATCGGGAACATCTTGAAATGTGCGGAAACTCATGCTCGCATAGTCAAGTATATTGGAACAAAATGAGAGAGTATTTATCGGTGCCTGATTCTACGGATGTATTTGAGATATATCCTAGTAAACTAGTTCTGTCTACCCATTTGAAAAAACGACATAAATAAAAAACCGCCATATGGCGGTTTTTTAAGCTACTTTTTTGAGCAAATCATAGCAAGGACAACGTTTACAACGTTTGTTTTCTCCTTTTTTATACTTTTTGCAGCACTTCGTCTTACAATTGGCCGGAGGCAGTTGCCTTAAAACGGCCTTGTTCTTCTTGGTTTCTTTTTTCTTTTTTCCCATCTAAAAATGCAGATGGGGCCAAAGATAATTATTTTAAATTAATCTAAATAAACTACTTATCAACAATTATTCGCCCGCCGTATCCGATGCTGCACTTTCTACTGTGATTTGTTGTACATCACGGTCAAACAGGTATAGTCCGCCCTTGTCGTTTCCAATAAGGTTGATCTTGTCTAAAATAGTTCTGGCCAAAGCCTCCTCTTCAATCTGTTCCGCTACATACCATTGCAGAAAGTTATGCGTGGCATAGTCTTTTTCTTCCAAGGTAACGTGTACAAGTTCGTTTATGCTGTTGGAAACAAATAGCTCATGATCGTAAAGCTCTTCAAACATCTTTTGAAAAGAGCCAAACTCGGTTTTGGGAGCCTTTAAATCAGAAATTTGGGCATGTCCACCTCGTTCGTTGACATACTTAATGAGTTTTAGCATGTGCATGCGCTCCTCATCAGAATGTCCATACATAAAGCCGGCAATACCTTCTAAACCTTTTACTTCGGCCCATGATGCCATGGAAAGGTATACTTGCGAGGATTCCGCTTCTATTCGTATTTGGTCGTTAAGTGCTTTTTCAAGTCGTTTTGATAGCATATTGATTTTCTTTTTAACAAATTTACAAATTCTGATTGTGCTAACTCAAAAATAGATTTCCTGTGCGGTTCGAAACGTATTCGCGTGAGCTTCTATTATTGTTCTGATTTCTGGGGAGTACCCACCACCCATACTACACTGCACTGGTATACCCAAATCGAAGCAAGTCTGCAATACAAATCGATCTCGTTCTTTGCAGCCTTCAATGCTCATTCCGAGGGTTCCCAACTTATCTGTGGAAAGTATGTCGACACCACACAAATAAAATATAAAATCGGGCTCCAGTTCTTCCATTAGATAAGGTAATTTATTCCTAAGAATTGAAAGATATTCTTTGTCAGTAGTGCCTTTTTCCAGCGCAATATCCAAATCGGAAGTTTCTTTTTTAAAAGGATAATTACCACGGCCGTGCATCGAAAAGGTAAACACAGAGTTATCATCTTGAAAAATCTCGGCGGTCCCATTGCCTTGGTGCACATCAAGATCAACAATTAAGATTTTATCGGCTAATTTTTTTTCCTGTAGATAGCGAGCCCCAATGGCTTGGTCATTTAACATACAGAAAGCCTCGCCACGATTGGAATAGGCGTGGTGTGTGCCTCCGGCAATGTTCATCGCAATTCCGTACTCTAGGGCAAAATGACAACCCTTAATGGTTCCATCTGCAATAATCTGTTCCCGCTGTACCAGCTCTTCACTTAAGGGAAAACCTATTTTACGGATTTCACTGGGCTTAAGGGTCATTTGGGTCAAGTTTTGATAGTAACCTGAATCATGAGCTGCTAGAATATGTTTGGTATTGGGAAAATCAGGCTGAAAAAAGTTGTCCTCAGTACAGGTTCCCTCATGAAGCAATTGCTTGGGCAACAGCTTATATTTTTCCATGGGAAACCTGTGCCCTTCAGGCAATGGGTGTTTGTAAATGGGGTGGTAGGCGATTTTGAGCACTAGTTAATGCTTTCCCCATTATGAACCCCATCCTCATCTGGGTTTACAAACACTAATCTTCCCTCTTCGTTTTCGGTCATCAAAATCATGCCTTCACTTTCAACTCCACGTAGTTTTCGAGGAGCCAGATTGACCAGAACGGTCACTTTTTTACCTATGATGTCTTCAGGCTTAAAACTTTCGGCTATTCCTGAAACAATGGTTCTGGTATCTAACCCGGTATCGACCTTTAAAACCAGAAGCTTATTGGCCTTAGGCATTTTTTCAGCCTCTACAATGGTACCTACGCGCATATCCAACTTACTGAAGTCATCAAAGGTGATTGTGTCTTTTTGGGGTGTGGTTTCCTTATCCATTTGTTCGTTTGCCTTTTTGGTGGCTTCCAACTTTTCCAGTTGTGCTTCTATTTCTTTGTCCTCAATTTTTCGGAACAACAACTCACTTTTGTTGATTTTATGGCCAGAAGGTAATAGCACTTCTTGGTGGGCCATGGTATTCCATTGCGATGCCGAGACGAGTTCAGCATGGCGAAGGATGTTTTTTAGCTTGTTCGATGTAAAGGGCAAAAAAGGTTCGCTCAGGACCGCAAGTCCTGTTGCGATTTGAAGTGCTACGAACATAATGGTCTTTACCCTTTCTTCATCGGTTTTGATTAGCTTCCAGGGTTCTGCGTCCGCTAGGTATTTGTTTCCTAGACGGGCCAGATTCATCAATTCTTGGCTTGCCTCACGGAACCGATACCGGTCTAAAGAGTTGGACAATACCTCTGGAAATTGCTTGAGTTGATGCAACGTCTGAAGATCTACTTCGGATAAAGCTGAAGGCTTGGGTACAACCCCATCGTAATATTTTTGGGTAAGAACAACAACTCGATTGATGAAATTCCCGAAAATGGCCACAAGCTCATTGTTGTTTCGGGCCTGAAAATCCTTCCAGGTAAAATCATTGTCCTTGGTTTCAGGAGCATTTGCGGTAAGTGCATAACGAAGTACATCTTGCATATCAGGAAATTCCACCAAATACTCATGCAACCACACCGCCCAATTTTTCGATGTGGAAAGTTTATTGCCTTCCAAATTCAAGAATTCATTAGCCGGAACGTTTTCGGGAAGAACAAAATCACCATGCGCCTTCAACATACTGGGAAAAATAATACAATGGAAAACAATATTATCCTTGCCAATGAAGTGAAGCAGTTTTGTGTTTTCGTCCTTCCAATAGGGTTCCCAATCCTTGCCCTCTCGTTCAGCCCACTCTTTGGTAGAAGAGATATAGCCGATAGGGGCATCGAACCAAACATAGAGTACTTTTCCTTCAGCATCCTTAACGGGAACTGGAATGCCCCAATCGAGGTCACGGGTCACAGCACGGGGTTTTAGCCCATCATCAATCCAAGACTTGCATTGACCATAAACGTTGGGTTTCCAATCGTTTTTGTGCCCTACCAGAATCCACTCCTTTAAAAAACTTTCATATCTATCCAAGGGTAAAAACCAATGTTTCGTGGTTTTAAGTGTTGGAACCGCTCCGGATAATGTGGATTTAGGATTGATTAAATCAGTGGCATTAAGAGATGAGCCACAATTCTCGCACTGGTCACCATAAGCCTCCTCATATCCACATTTCGGACAGGTGCCCACAACGAAACGATCGGCCAAGAATTGTTGGGCCTCCTCATCGTAGAGTTGTTCTGTGACTTCTTCGATAAAATCCCCTTGTTCGTATAGCTTTTTAAAGAAATCGGATGCGGTCTTATGATGAATTTCAGCAGAAGTCCTGGAATAATTGTCAAAACTGATTCCGAAATCAGAAAACGACTTTTTTATTATCCCGTGATATTTGTCGATGACTTCTTTTGGAGTAACTCCTTCTTTTTTGGCCTTCATAGGGATGGCAACCCCGTGCTCGTCACTTCCACAGACGAAGGCCACATCATGGCCCTTTAACCTTAAGTAGCGTGCACAGATGTCTGCAGGCACATAAACCCCTGCCAAATGACCAATATGAATGGGGCCGTTTGTATAAGGTAGGGCTGCTGTGAGGGTATATCGCGAAGGAGCCGTTTTTTGAGACATGCCGTTGTTAAATTAGGCCTCAAAAATACAGATTTTGGGAGAAGGGGAGATTCAATGTACAAAAAAAGGAAACCTCCGAATTACGCTTACCTAAATTGGGGTGGGGCAAAGCGCAACCGGAGGATTCTGGAATGTTTGCTAATTGGAGTTTCGTTACATAATCATTATCGATTTGCTCATCTTTTGACCGGCCGCTTGTATGCGATAAATGTACTTACCGGTAGATAGGCTATCTCTCATTCTTTCGCGAATGTTGATTTCGGCAGAACCTTCAAGCATCATTTCATTAAAGACAGTACCTACTTTTTGTCCCAGAATGTTGAACAGTTCAATATCAACATGGGCCGCAAAGGGCATTTCCAAATAAATATGAGGTGAACGATCCGATGGGTAATAAGGTCTGTGGACAATGGCACTTTCCAATTCTTGACCAGGATCCATTCCATCACTACTAGGTGGTGTTTCCGGTAAGGTTGGAGGATCGTTATCCATGGCAATGTCAGGAAAATCAACCCCACTACAGTTGAACCCAAGGTTCACCGGAGCGTAGGGATGGTCCAAAAGATGTTGCTCGACAAGAGGAATAGGGACACAGAGCCATTCCGCCAGTACCGTAGCATAAAGGTCTCTAAAATCCATCGTGTAGTCGAGGTTACCTCGACCATTGGGCGCGTCCAAAGAAGGGTGATCCCCTACGAAAGCACTTCCACTAAGACCAGAACCAAAGAATAGTGTTGGTGCAGCCTTACCATGATCTGTTCCTAAAGAACCGTTTTCAAAAATTCTTCGTCCAAACTCTGAAAAAGTCATACTTAGAACGTTTTCATCTTGATTCGTGAAAGACAAATCCTCGTAGAAGTTATTTACTGCGATGGATAAGTTGGACATTAATCTTTCGTGGGCCAAGGGTTGGTTTCCGTGGGTGTCAAAACCTCCCATGGAAATCATGTATACCTTTGTGCCAAGGTTTCCTTTGATCAATCGGGCCAAAAGAGCCAATTGTCGCGCAAAACCATTGTTTTGGTACTCCACTTGATTCTGTCCTCTTTCATATGCCTCATTGATTAGCCCAGAATATTCGTAAGTGGTGTTGGCTACACCTCTCAAGAATCGCAATTGGTCACCGTACATACAATCATCAAAAGGGGCATCTTCAATGTCGTAGAATTGACCAGTCTGGGCAATTTGCTCCAATTGATCAATATTGTTGGTTACAAAGGCATAATTGGTTTCTTCACCTTGAAAGACCAGATTGGCTATACTTCCTATTTGGATAGCCGCTGGGGCCTCTGGCGGATGGATTAGGTAATCTGGGTAGAGATTTTCAAAATGTCTTCCCATCCAACCTGTATTCAAACCTGAAAAACCCGTGGTGGTTAGATCCGTGTTGGCATAAATATCGGAACCTGTAAAATGGGAAAGACTTTGATTTTGATAACCAACACCATGAACCGCTTTAAACTGACCTTCGCCCCAAAGAGGCTCAAGGGCGCTCATATACGTTGGCACCCCAAAGTCATCAGTAAGCTTTAAAATCTTACTTTCAGGGATATAGATATTGGGACGCGCATTGGCATAAGTATCATATTGTTGAATCGGGATAACGGTACTTAATCCGTCGTTACCTCCAGAAAGTCGAATCAATATGAGAATATTGTCGGTTTCAGCATTAGCAATCGAAGCCGTTAATGGCGAAGGGGCTGAAGCGGTAAGCAAGTTGCTTCCTAAAAACATGGAACCTGAACCAGCGATTCCCAAGGCTTGCAAAAATGACCTTCGGCTCCAGTTTTTGTGTTCCAAATCATGGCCCTCGTGTTCGAGACCTTTGTATGGGGTAGTATCGTGGGTATTATGAGTATCGCACATTGTAGTAGGGGTTATTTAAGTTGAAATTCGGGTTGTCTAACCAAATAAAGTAGTAACAGGTATACTTGGGTTCCTGCGAGTGGAACAGTCATGTCCCATGATCCAGTTTCGAACATATTGGAATCTTCATAGGGCTCTCTAAAAGCGGTAATACCTGCGGTATAATGAACCTCTTCCAAAAGTCCTTTTGGCGTTAACTTATCGATAATAGCCCTTGCAACTACCGCTGGGTCATTTTCTGTAATTCCGTTGGCACCAGACAAATTGGTTGCCTCAATCCCGAAGAGTCTAAATTGCTCTTGGTTTGCTCCGTCTGCATAGAACTCTCGTAAGAAATCCTCCATATACAACCAACGACCAATAATAAAATTGGTGTTTATCCATTCACGGTTCCTTTGCCAACCTGCAACATCAAAAGGGTCAAAGAGTTCTTGGCCAAGGTCGATTGAGGAGTTACCTGCGACCGTCAATAAAGTGGTGTCATCATAAACGAACCCGGTTTCTTTGATAAGGTTAAGGTAAAGATCGAATGGACTTTTGATGATTACTCCAATGGCATTTTCATCAAAAAAGTGCTGACTTTTAAATAGCTGACGTAGCACGGGTGCCAATTCAAAGTTATTTGAAACAAAAGTGGTGGCCAATCCGGCTATGATGGTCTGCGCATTACCCGCATCATCGTCAGAATCTGGGTGCACGAAGAACTCATACAGTTTTTGGCAAATAAAACCAGCAATTTCATTAGGCCTCTCATTGAACAAAATGTCAATGGTATCATCATAACCCCAATTTCCAGTTTGACCTAAAATCGTCTTGGTATCGGTATTGAAGTCTTCTGGATTAAAAGTCACTTGGGTACAACCTTCCTCGCCTCTATTGGTATAACCTGATAGGGATTTTGAGGTCTCAATGATATCCTGT
>NZ_JANQIH010000174.1 GCF_028282265.1 Allomuricauda sp. | reverse complement strand
CCCAGCATACCTTCACTTTTGATCTTGACACGGACGTGAAGGAAATGGAAGTTAAGGAGTATGTGGAGGTAAGTCCGGTACTTGAGTTCAAGAAAGAGGGTGAGACCCGCTATAATTTGGAGGAGTACATGGAACTGGAGACCCAACTCACCGGTACAAAATCGGTAGCGGAGACCCATGAACCCAAATTGGTCGAAAACGAGTTGGTTTTTGAAAAGAAAACGGTGGCTACAAATGCCTCAGCGGAAGAAATTGAGCCAACAGGCAGCAAGGATCCAATGAACAGCCCGATCAATGATTTGTTGAAAGAAAGGGCGGATGAGCGTAGAAGAAAACTGAAAAACTTCAATTACAAGTTTCAAAACAATAGAAATAGTATAGACGAGATTGAGAAGCAGCCCGCCTACAAAAGACAAGGCGTGGATTTGGATGATACACCTAAGGAACAAAAAGTTTCTAGGACTTCACTGAGTGAGGATAGCAATGACGAGATACAGTTACGCTCCAATAACTCATTTTTGCACGACAATGTTGATTAGTAGTGTTTAAACAGAATCCATTTTAATGGAAAGCTTAGACCCGAAGGTGAGTAACTTTCGGGTTTATTTTTTTATCTTCGCAGCCCAAAATATGAGCAAAATGAGTTTGCAAAATCAGGTAATGTCAGAGATGAAAGCCGCTATGAAGGCCAAGGACACGGTTGCTTTGGAAGCACTTCGTGCTATAAAATCTGCATTACTGCTCGCAAGTACCGAAAAAGGTGCTTCCGATGGAATAAGTGAGGCCGATGAAATCAAGTTGGTCCAAAAATTGGTAAAGCAAAGAAAAGATAGTGCTTCCATATTCACAGAGCAGGGAAGAAATGATTTGGCAGAGCCCGAATTGGCACAGGCAGCTATTATCGAAAAATTTCTCCCAGAGCAACTCACAGAGGAAGAAATAGAAAAAGTAGTAGTACAAACCATTGATAGCATAGGAGCCTCAGGCATGCAGGATATGGGAAAGGTAATGGGAATTGTTTCCAAGGAATTGGCAGGTCAGGCGGATGGTAAGACCATTTCGACCATTGTTAGGGCCAAGCTAAGTTTATAAAATATTAGGCCGCGTAGTTCAACTGGATAGAATATCAGATTTCGGCTCTGAGGGTTGGGGGTTCGAATCCTCCCGCGGTCACGAATAAGTGGAAAAGCTTCACGTCAAATCAAGCTTGCTTGAATTTGTAAGTGGGGCTTTTCCACTTTCAACGCGGAGCGTTGTGAGGAAGGACGGAGTCAATCCGAATCCTCTTCCCAAGAACCAATGGGCTTGAATTTGTAAGTGGGGCTTTCCCACTTTCAACGCGGAGCGTTGTGAGGAAGGACGGAGTCAATCCCAATCCTGTTCCCAAGAACCAATGGGCTTGAATTTGTAAGTGGGGCTTTTCCACTTTCAATGCGGAGTGTTGTGAGGAAGGACGCATTAAATCCAGATAACTTCCAACTGAATCCAAGAATTCACAACTTCCAATACCTTAATTATCTATCTATAACAGAATGACCCTTGTGGTCCGGCTTCCTTTTTTTAATTCGAATTCGTTGGCATGTTTCTGTTAATGAATAATGGCATGTCTAAAAGAGAAATAGTTCATACGATAATTTCTAATCTACATCAAATCTAAATTGCTCTTTTTTCTTTTTAAATATTGAAATAATTGCTAGATTAATAAGAAATTAACAAAATATAGCGGTTTGTTGAATTGATTTTTTTAAATAATTGAACAAAACTCAATTTTGTTTGATGATTATTCAAATACCGTTAGACAATTAACTCATTATTATGGCAAACGTTTTATGGTTACAGGGGGGTGCATGTAGTGGTAATACTATGTCCTTTTTGAATGCCGAAGAACCAACAGTGGTCGAACTGATTACTGATTTTGGTTTGAACATTTTATGGCACCCGACCACAGGTCTTCAAATTGGAGACCAAGTGCAAGATCTTCTTAAGGACATTCTAGCCGGAAAAGTACAAATGGACATCTTGGTTTACGAGGGCTCTTTGATTCAAGGACCCAACGGAACCGGAGCTATGAACTTTTTTGCTGATCGGCCTATGATGGACTGGATTAAGGAACTATCCGAAGTGGCCGGTTATGTAGTGGCTATTGGAGATTGTGCTACATGGGGAGGAATTCCTGCAGTACCACCGAATCCGAGTGAGTCGACCGGGCTGCAGTTCCATAAAAAGGAAAAAGGAGGCTTCTTGGGAGCAGATTATGTTTCAAAAGGGGGTTTGCCCGTTATCAACATCCCGGGCTGTCCAGCTCATCCCGATTGGATTACCCAGATTCTTGTCGCTATTTCTGTGGGCAGAATCGGAGATGTGCTCATTGACGATTATCACCGTCCTAAAACGTTCTTCACAAACTTCGTACAAGATGGCTGTACCAATGTGACCAACTTTGCCCAAAAAGTAGATGGTAACTTTGGAAAAAGAGGCGGTTGCCTATTTTATGAAGTTGGTTGTAGAGGGCCAATGACTCGAGCTAGTTGTAACAACATTCTCTGGAACCGCCAATCCAGTAAAACACGTGCCAACCATCCCTGTTTAGGATGTACCGAGCCTGGCTTCCCGCATCACGACCTGAAGAAAGGAAGCGTGTTCAATACGATGAAATATCTTGGATTCATTCCACGAGAAGTTCCAACCGGAAGAACCAAGTTGGCGTATTACATTGAAGCTGGTTTTCAAAAGGTATTGCCCAAGAATCATCGAGTAATGGAAGCTTCCAAATAAATCTCAACCAAAAAGAATAAAAATGTCAGTAAAAGAATTAAATATATCCCCCGTTGGTCGTGTAGAAGGTGATTTGGATGTCAAAGTATATATCGATAAGGGAAAGGTCACCCGCGCACATACACAGGCCGCCATGTTCCGGGGATTTGAAAAGATTATGGCGGGCAAAGATCCGCAATCGGGCCTTATCGTCACTCCAAGAATTTGTGGGATATGTGGGGGATCACATTTGTATTGTGCCTCCTCTGCCTTAGACACCGCCTGGGGAACAAAACTAACCCCAAATGCACTACTGCTGAGGGCCATCGGACAGGCCTCGGAAACATTACAAAGTATACCACGATGGTACTATGCCATATTTGCCACGGATTTGGCCAATAAGAAATTTGCAAACAAGCCTTTATATAAAGAGGTAGTTAAACGATGGTCGGCCTATGTAGGTGAAACGTTTCAGATTGGACTTACGGCCAGCGCCCTTCCCGTTCAAATATATGCTCTTTTTGGGGGTCAATGGCCTCATTCCAGTTATATGGTACCGGGTGGGGTAATGTGTGCGCCCACCTTAAAAGATATTACAAGAGCCCATGCCATTTTAGCCCAGTTCAAGAACGATTGGCTAGAGCCTGTTTGGTTGGGATGTTCCATAGAACGATATATGGAAATCAAGAGTTGGGACGATATGTTGGCTTGGGTGGATGAAAATGAATCGCAACGAAACAGCGATTTAGGTCTGTTGATTAGAGCCGGACAAGAATTTGGGTTGGATACTTTTGGGCAAGGGGTCGGAAAATTCCTTGCTACAGGAACCTATCTACATAAGGATATGTACAATAACCCCACCATTGAGGGAAGAAATGATGCATTGATAAGCCCAAGTGGTTTCTTTGATGGTGAAAATTGGCACGAATTCGATCATCTAAAAGTAAGCGAGCATGTAAAGCATTCTTGGTTTGATAACCAAGAGGATGGATTGCATCCTTGGGATGAGCCATTACCTACGCCAGGTAACTCCACTCCGTTGGAGCATACCGATTTTGATGGGCAATATAGTTGGTCAAAATCACCACGTTATGATGGTCAAGCGGCTGAGGCGGGACCTTTAGCACGTGTTGTTATGAATGCCAACCCAAATAACAAAGAACACCAAATTAGAGATCCTTTATTTGGTGATATCATCAAAAAATTGGGACCAAGTGTCTTTACAAGAGTATTGGCACGAATGCATGAAGCACCAAGAATCTATAAGTTTATTGAACAATGGTTGTCAGAAATTGATTTGGATGGTGAGTTTTATATCAAACCAGTAGAAAAAGACGGTAAGGGCTTTGGAGCTACAGAAGCAGCGAGAGGAGCACTGGCCCACTGGATAGAAATCGAGAATGGGGTCATCAAGAATTACCAAGTGATGGCACCAACAACATGGAATGTAGGTCCGCAGGATGGCAATGACAATCCCGGACCCATTGAAACTGCTTTAATGGGAACTACTATTGAAGATCCCCTTGACCCTGTTGAAGTGGGGATTGTGGCCCGTTCGTTTGACTCATGTCTGGTGTGCACAGTGCACGCACATGATGAAAAGAGTGGTGTGGAACTGTCAAAGTTCAAATTATAGAAAAAGAAAAAGTTAAACAAAACGCATAAGTATTGAGGCCTGTTGAGCAATTAGTGCTCAGCGGGTCTCACTTTTCAAGAACTTAATTGTAAAGGAGAATATGAAAACCGCCATAATGGGCTTTGGAAATCCGGTAAGAAGCGATGATGCCATTGGAATCTATGTCATTGAGCAACTCAGGAAAAACCTTGAAAAGCTTGAGGATATCAGCATATTCGATATGGGAACCTCGGCCTTTGAAGTCCTCTTTGGATTGAAAGGACATGATAAAATCATATTGGTGGATGCCGTTTTGAACACCAATGAACCCGTGGGAACTTTGTTTAAGGTTCCAGCGGAGGAAGTGTTGCGTGCCCCACAGGATGATCCCATGGTTTTTTTACATGGAATGAAATGGGACCAAGCCTTGTCCTATGCAAAAAAGATATTGCAAGATGAATATCCAGAAGACATTCAGGTATATCTCATTGCTATTGACAATACCAAACTTGAGGTAGATTTGAGCGAAGCCGTTAGGGAGGCTGGTGATAAGGTAGTAACCCATATTCTTGAAGATTTGAACCAGTTGAAGGCATCATGAAACCTGATATTTCTTTACGGTCCTCACACATTTACCTGAACGCTGATTTGGCGAGTAAGGTATTTGAACAAATTCATTATGCTTATGTGACTTATGTAAAAGAACAGCAACGACTCCTCATAACTCCGGTAAGCAGTCAGTGGTTTGTAAAAATGTATGAACCTACTCAGTTTTTGTTGAAGGAGCGAAATTTAGAAGGGGACAAGACCCTTGCGATTCGAGAAATATTGATAGATAATGACCTTGATTCGAACGATCGGGATTTGGAATATGAATGGATTGAGAAAACCAATCTGCTCAAAGTGGTGCTATGAGCCAAAAACGAAAACAAAATGAAGATGATTGGCTATTGGATGCAGAGGTGCAAACCCAAATTGTTGAAGAAAAGGGTAGATGGGTGGTTTCTTTGATATTTATTGATACTAAGGACCCAAAGCGGGTGTTGGTCAATGAAATAGGAGATTATAGATCCAAGCGACTAGCGGAGATTTATGCCCAAAATATGAAACAGACAGCTGAAAAGGACCCTAGGGGAACACAAAAAATAAAGAAGAGTGATTACGATATTAACCACAATTGAAGAACAGTTTGCTGTAGAGCAAATTGTTAGTAGCGTTGATCGGTTACATGAACTGGTCCTTGTAAGTACGGATGGTTCTGTTCAATCTGGAGACAAGATTTTGGAGGTAACGAATGGGCACATCCGAACCCCGATTGATTGGTTCGACACAGAGCCACCATATCGTTATCCCGAAGTACAATTAACAGAGACGCGACTCTTGGCCTTGATTTTCGACAAACTGGAAAATCAACAGCAAGCGTTTCAATTACTTTCTGAAGAAGATACATTTTATCCGCACCTCTTGGCCGCCACTAGTCTAAGGTTCGGCTACGAATTTACTGAAGATTTGATTCATTCAATTGGTAACAGTTTACATAATCAGGCCATTGTCTATCATTACGGATACGTGCAATCCAAAAAAAGCTTCAAGGAACTTCGTGAACTTTATGCAAAAGCTTTGGGAACAACTTCAGATTTGGAAATGAAGTCGTACACAGCAAAACACTACCTGAATCTTTTAATAGATGGTGGACTCTATACGGAAGCCGTGGAAGCTGCCAAAATCTTCATTAAAGAGGCGAACTCATCGGAATCTATTTTAGCCTTAAAGATTCAATTGTGCCAAGCCTTATTCAAAAACTTAAGTGTTCCCTATTCAAAAGATCAACTTTCCAGTCTTCTTCAACAGCAGTCGGAATGTATTTTGGATTTGGAAGAAAAAAGGCTTCAGTTGAATGCTGCCCTAATGGCAATGGATGCTTGTGATGTAGCCAACTTCATGGGCGATTTTCCAGAGGCAAAAGAATTCATCAACAAGGCGATTCAATATTTTAAGGAGGAAGATATCAGCGAGTTCTTGGGTGAGGCGGGTCTTAAGAAAGCCCATCTCTTATACCATTGGTCAAAGAACGGGAGCCCTCAGTATTACAAGTCCGCTATTAATGCGTTTCAGGATACTTTGAAGGTATTCAAAAAAGACTTGTATCCCGAACAGTTTGCTGAGGTGCAACATAATTTGGCCTTGATTTATTCCGAAATACCCGCGACAGAAGACGAAAAGCCCATATGGACGGCGTTTTCCGCTTCAGCTTTCAAAGAAACTTTAGGGATTTACACGAAAGAGGCTCATCCCTATGAATATGCCATGGTATGCCATAATTATGCCACTGCATTGATGGATTTTCCTAAGGCAAAATTGCACGACAACTATAAGAAGGCCTATGGTCTGTTCGAAGCGGCTTTAGAGGTTAGGACGGGTAATGCTTATCCAATGGAACGTGCCCTTACCCTATTGAATCAACTGGAACTGTGCTGGCTGATGCACAACGCCGATGGTATTGAGGAGGAAAAAAGATATGCCGAAATGAAGGCAAAATCCGAAGAGATTGAAGCATTGGCCCAAGATGAGGTTCTTGTTGCTAAGGCACAGGATCACCTTCGAAGACTGGAACAATTAAAGGAAATAATTTAAGATAGTATGCACGAGACATCCATTGTAAATAGTATTATGAAGACCCTCGAGTTGGAGTTTGAACAGGAAAAACTGGACAGAATGAAGGCCATTCACCTAAAGGTTGGAATCCTGTCGAATATTGAACCCCGATTGCTTCATAATGCCTATAGTGCCTACCATTTAACCCATCCCCAATACCATCATGTAAAGCTGCATATCGAATCGACTGCGCTTAAGATACAATGCGAGGTCTGCAATCATGTGACTCAGATTCAGAACTACAGATTTATATGCGATAATTGTGGTCGGCCGAGTAAAAATGTGATTCAAGGTGAGGAGATGTTAATACATAAAGTTGAATTTGAAGATTAGGAAATATGAGCATAGAAAAATCCACTAAAGCGGCGCGTGGAACAGCGCAATGCGAGAACACGAATATCCATTTATTGAAGGCCAATGATTTTGTGGCCGACATTATCCGAAAGGAAATGGACCGAACCAAAACCCTATTGATCAATATCACCTCTTCTGCTGGAAGTGGAAAGACGACATTGATGCAAAAGACAGCTGAAAAATTGAAGGACAAAATCACCATGGCCGTAATGGTGGGGGATTTGGAAACAGAACGGGATGCAGAGCGAATTCGAGAAACAGGCATTCACGCCCTTCAGATTGTCACCGGTGGAATATGTCATTTGGAAGCTCAGATGGTGCACCAAGTGCTCGATCAGTTCGATTTGGAAAAAATAGACCTTTTGTTCATTGAGAACGTGGGCAATTTGGTTTGTCCGGCATCTTTCGATTTGGGCGAAGATTATCGAGTAACCTTGATGGCTACCACAGAGGGAGATGACAAGCCCAAAAAATATCCAAAAATGTTTTTGACCAGCGACATGATGTTGGTGTCAAAAGCGGATTTATTGCCCTTTCTACCATTTTCGGTAGATGCGGTAACAAAAGATGCAAAAGAGGTAAATCACGAACTGGAGGTGATGCAGATTTCATCAACAAAGGATGAGGGCATTGACGAGTGGTGCGATTGGTTATTGCAAAAAATTGAAAATAAAAAAGCGCTGTGAAACTTGGTGCAGACCTTTCAAATTACCATAACGGGTCAGGTTCAAGGTGTAGGGTTTAGACCTTTTATCTTCAATTTGGCAAAACGATATGGATGGACGGGTCAAGTAAGTAATAATGAAAACGGAGTTTTGGTACATATTAATGGAGAAACCGCGGAGGTAATGAGTTTTGTTGACGACATATTGCTTGAAGCACCTGAGGTTTCTATTATCCAATCCCATCGGGTGGATTCCATTGCTTTTAAGCAGTTTGAGGATTTTACCATCGCTCCTTCTGCTAAGGATTCAAAAATAGCAATGCCGCTTACCGCAGATTTTACCATTTGCAATTCATGCCGACTAGAAATTAGAGATCCATCGAATCGCAGGTTCCAATACCCCTTCACTACCTGTACCCAGTGCGGACCAAGATATTCCATTACAGAGCGGTTTCCTTTTGAACGAAAGTATACTTCCTTGTCCGATTTTGAAATGTGTTCGAGTTGTGAATTCGAATACTCAAACCCTTCGGATATTCGGTTTCATTCCCAAACCAATAGTTGTCCTGACTGCGGTATAAAAATGCAATTGTTGGACGCAAAAGGGTCCGAAATGGCACTCGAACAAAATGCTATCATTGAAAAAACAGCTGAACTGCTTTCCCAAGGAGCCATAGTAGCCATAAAAAATACCAACGGATATTTACTCTGTG
>NZ_JANQIH010000016.1 GCF_028282265.1 Allomuricauda sp. | reverse complement strand
TTCAGGCAAAGGAATACGAGTTGAATTGGGAATCAAACTATCCGGCCCCCTGGTAAGTTTGTCCCACATCGAAGAGATATGCTCATACATGGTTTTGGTAGTATCGGTCTTAAATTCAAGAGCCTTCATGGATTTATCCTCAAAATTGATGGATACAAATTGGGCGAGGTCAAAACCTTGAGTCTCTTTTTCCAAAAGATATTTTGCTTCCAAAATCGAAATGTTTTCTTTCGGAACCAAATCAACAAAGGTCTTCGAATCCTTGAACACGGCTTGGAGTTGGACATCCTTAAAGAGTTGTGTTTCGTAAAGGGTAATATCCTTAGAAACGACCTCTTTTTGTTTACAGGCAACAAGAAATAAAAGAATAACAAGACCGAACGACCACTTTTTCATTTTCAATTGGTTTTTAGGATAGCTCTAAAGATAAGAGGAATAAGGGAATATTAAAGTGGTTCATTTTCAGATGATTTGTATATTGACGGTATGATTCAACCTCAAGTTTTAAGGGATGAAGTAAAAAAGCATCTTCTGATGCAAATTGGCAAAGGGGAGCTCCAAATTGGGAAAACCATCAACCTTGCCGCCCTATCCCGCGAAATTGGAATCAGTGTTACGCCTATTCGTGAGGCATTGAGTCAACTGGAACATGCCAGAATCATCAAAGCGGTACCGAATCGAGGGTTCATCGTACAAAAACTGGGTGCCAAAGAAGCAGAACAATTGTATGAGACTATAGCACAATTGGAAGTATTGGCCCTAGAAAGCTCAAAAATATCAGAAGAAACCATTGCTTCATTAAAAGCGATTTTACAAAAATCATCAGTTACGGAATCAACAGGTGAAAAAATACGTTTCAGTTTTCAGTTCCACGAGATTTTGATCCAGAATTGCAACAATACTATTTTGGTGCAAATCTTGGCGGACTTAAAAACGCGCTTACTATTTTATGAGCAAGCCCTGCGAAGAGACGCTTCTTTTTATGAACAAATCCAAGTACAACACAAAGCGGTTTTAGAGGCTATCGAGGAAGATAACACTCCAACAGCGGCTTTAATTCTCAAGATGCACTGGATGAATTCACTTAAGCATATTCAACAACAATTACTTGCGGGGTAAACGATTTTGCAAATAAAACCGTTATTCAAAAAAACAATTTCATGCAGTACTTGAATAAAGAAATTGAGAATCTAGTAAAACGGAAGAAATCAAAGTCCCTTGTCAAAAAACAGATTTCCTGCGGAATTTTTCAAGATTTGGAATCTGCAGAGACAAATCCAAAGGAACGAACTTCAAGCAGATAAGCTACTCAAATAGGGACTTGTCCAGTCCTGGAATCAACTCCAAGGCATTTTTGTAATATACTTTTTGCAACACTTCGTCTGGCAGGTCCAGCCCGTACATTGCCCAAAAAGCATGATACTTTTTGTGATAGGGAAAGTATTCATCCGCAGTTTCCAAAACCCTAAAATAAGTCGGAAACTCCGATGGTTGCCAGCTGTCCTTTCCAAATAGGATTCTATCCTGATATTTGATGAAGAATGCTTTGGCCCTTCGCGGCTGCCGTCCCAGTTCGGCTATGACCGCGGCAATACCGGTGTACATATTTGGGAATTCCTCCATCAACTCCCCTAACCTATCCAAATTGTTGCCGTACCATCCCAAATGGGCATTGATAAATTTAGTCTTCGGATGCTTTTTGAACAATCTGTGCTGTTCATCAATAATCTGTTGCCAAGGCGCCGGATTGGTATCTGAGCGTTTTCTACGAGGCCTTGTCTTTAGCTCAAGCCAACGCTCATTGTTCTTATCCATCGGATCCCAGAACGACTTAGGGTCTGCTGAATGTATTAAAATGGGAATTCCCAATTCGGCACATTTGGCCCAAACAGGGTCGAGTCTTGGATCGTCGACAGGTATTCGATTTCCATTTACATCTCGATGGCGCAGCCCAAGGCTTTTATAGATTTTGAGTCCTTTAGCTCCACTTCGTACATCCTTTTCCAATTGGGCCGCCGCGGCTTGTCCCCAACCGGGATTTCCAACTCCACTGAAATCCACATTGGCAAAAATGACGAACCGATTGGGATAATTGTCGTTCACATTCTTCAGCATTGCCCGAAGCCCAGAACCAGACCCCCCACTTAAGTTGACCATGATACCCATGTTCATTTTGTCCATATCGCGGATTAATTCAGATAAATCCTGACTGGCCATTCGAAACTGATGACTATGCACATCGATAAAGGTGTATTTTGCTTTTTCAACCGGATTTTCGGGTACAACCAGGGTTGATTTCGGATTATACTCTTCAAAACTCATTTGCTGCGAATACAAGCCCAGTGATAAAAAGCAAATTAGTAAAGTAATACTATCGATTTTAATTTTTAGAATACACATTATCAATAAGTTGTATATAATCTTTTTTGCTATCAACATCAAACTCCTTTCCCTTCGGGTCGATGTCCAAAACCTCTTCCGAGTAGGCCTGAATGATATGCCGTGCCCCATAGTCCTCATGTAGCGTTTGTAATTCAGATACCAAGGAGAAATCAAAAACGGCGGGGACCCCAAATCTTTCTCCATAGCGTGTGGCCACAATTTTAGAGCGGGTCGTGTTATATAGATGAATCATTTCATGGAGAAAATCTGAATCAATTAGGGGTTGGTCGGCCAACATAATTAAAATGGCCCGTGACTCTTGGTCATTTTTTAGTATTTGGCGTACGCCTTTTGAAATAGAGGTGCCCATTCCAGATTCCCAATTGGGATTAAAAACAGATGTAACACCGTCGGAAAGTGACTCTTGTATCATCTCGAAATTAGCGCCCAAGACCACAAAGACTTTATCACTAACTGCCTTAGCTTGGGAGATGGCATGCCCCAAAAGTGTTGTATTCTGATAAGGCAATAATTGTTTGATTTCCCCTTCCATTCTTGAGGAGGAACCTGCGGCCAGTATAAGAACAGGAATGTTTTCAGACATAAATCAACTGTGGATGGTCCCCACTTTTTCACGGAGAAGTCGAGGTTCTTTGTTGTTCACGACCGTCAATATTTCAGAAAGAATGGATATAGCTATTTCTTGTGGGGTTTCTGCGCCGATATCGATTCCGGCCGGCCCATGAATACTATCCAAAAAATGTTCAGAAACCTCAGGGTGTCTTTCCAGAATTTCATCAAAAAGCTTTTCACGTCGCTTTGCTGGACCTAAAAGACCTATATAGCTACATTTTTTTTCCTGTAGGGAAAGAAGATATCCCAAGTCCTTCACGAAACTGTGTGTCATTAAAACGACAGCCGTTTGTTCATCCAAGGTAATATTCAAATCTTCAGGTTCGAATTGTAAAAAACGATTGACTCCAGGAAAGTGTTCTTTCGTTTTCTCTTCTCGTGGATTTGCCACAACGGTAACTTCCCATCCCGTAAGACTAGCGTACTGACATAGCTGAACCGCATCATGTTCAGCACCAATAATCACCAGTTGGAAGCACGGGTCCAACTCTTGTTTGAAAACCGATAAACCGGAAGTGTTTTTAAGATTGTTATTTATCGGAATCTCAACATCGCCGAAATGAAAAAATGAACCAAAATTAACATCCTCAGCATGCTCTTTTTGGTAAAACGAATGAATTGCGTAAGATTTTCTGGTTGAAACAACACCTGAGAATAGGTCAAAGAACTCGGCTTCTGGAGAAAAAGGTTCAAGAAGCACATAAAGAATTCCCTCACAACCCAGACGATAACGGCCATCATACACCATAACCTTTGGAGTGCCCGTATTAAAAACCGACACGGCCTGACGTTGGATTTCCTTCTCGACGCAACCACCACTGACTGCGCCAACCATTTCTCCATGCTCAAAAAGCAACATTCTAACCCCAGGTCTTCGGTATGAGGAACCTTCAAGCGCGACGACCGAGGCCAACACCGCCTTTTCGGTTTCTTTTTTATCTAGAAAGCGTTGTACTATGGTTTTTAACTCATGGGTCATGCTTATGCAAACCTTTTAGTGGGAATAAATGGAACTAGACTCTCTTTTTCATATGACTCTTTCGGATTCAATTGTAAAAAGCCGTCAATATTTGAAAGACTTAGCAAATCTCCTGAACCTGTTGTTTGAATAACTTTTGCTTTGAATCTACCTTCTTCAAACCGAAGTTGAACTCCTTTGAAAAGGGTCAAATCGGTAGTGTTTTCAACAGCTTCCTCTAAAAATACACTAAATTCATTTGATGGCAATCCCAAAGTTTTGTTAAGCCACGGAAGAAAGTATACATGATAATTGGCAAAGGTTGAGACCGGATTTCCCGGAAATGCAAAAATCAATGCGCCCTTTTCTGAATGTTCCCCAAACCAAAATGGCTTTCCGGGACGCTGTAGCACTTTGTGGAATATCTTTTTTACCCCAAGATGATCAAAAGTACTGGGTAAAAAATCAAATTTCCCTTTTGATACCCCACCGCTCAGCAAAATGACATCGTATTTTTCCAGTAAACCTTGCAATTCCCTTTTTAATAGCTCGGGGTCATCTTTTAAATGATAGGATTGTGCCAGGATGCCTTGGTTTTTCAGCAAACCTTCCAACGAATAGGTGTTTGACTTTCGAATCTGATGGGGTAACGGATTTTCGTCGACTTCGACCAGTTCATTTCCAGTGGCCACTACAGCAATTCGTGGAAGTTTTTTAACGCGAACTTTGAACTTCCCCACGGATGCCAAAACGCCAATTTCAGCTGGTGTAATTCGAACCCCCTCATGTAATAAGACACCCCCTTTACTAAAGTCGCTGGCCTGATAATGAATGTTTTGTCCTTTTGAAACTGGTTGAAGAACCTTATAGACGTTTCCTATCTTTTCTAGGTGTTCATACATCACCACGGTATCGGCGTTCTTTGGGACAACGGCCCCGGTCATGACCTCTATACAATGGGATTCATCCTCAAGCACTGTTTGAGGGGAACCAGCTTGGGCCATACCTTTCATTTCGAACTTAGGCTCTTTGGACGTGACTCCTTGGAAGTTAATTGCTATGCCATCCCTGGTAGAACGGTCAAACGGGGGTAAATCTCTATCCGCTTTAATAGGTTCAGCCAAAACCCTGTTCAGTGATTCTTCCAAAGTGACTTCTTCCAGTCCATAATCCTTATGTTGTGCGAGCACATGCGCGATTGCAGTTTGAAAAGCTATGAGTTGGTTGGGTTGGTGCATACTTTTGAAGTGTTTGACGAAACCGTCTATGAAGCTAAGGTCATCAATCGATTCATTCCGCCCAAAATAGTATAAAAAGTATGATTAGGGTATTTCTTTTGCCAGTTAAGAACCGCCTTTTTACTTCGGATACCTGATTGGCAAATCATATAAAGGGGTTGATTCTTGGAAAGAATTTCGTTTGGTATTTCTGAACTATTCATAGGAACGTTATGGGCTTCCTCCAAATGGTTTTGCAAAAATTCAGCTTCAGTTCTTACGTCGACAAGTAAAAAGGATTCGTTCGAAGTTCGGAGTTTCTGGAAATCAGAAGCAGTAATTGATAGGATTTGTTCACAAAACGATGCATCGTAAGAATCTTGCAGTGTCTTAATATTTTTGTTTTCAGGTCGGGCTTTAATGTCAATTTTCAAGTAATTCTGCGCAAGACCGTCGAAAATTAAAAGTTTGCCTGATAGTATCTCCCCTAGCCTGGTGATTACTTTGACCGCTTCAAGGGCTTGGAGAGTTCCTATAATCCCGGGTACCACACCGAGAACCCCGTTTTCATCGCAATTTGGAACTTCAAATTTGGAAGGCATTTCGGGATATAAACAGCGATAGGTTGGGCCGTTTTGATAGTTGAAAACGCTCACATGTCCTTCGAAACCATGCAATGCTCCATATATAAAAGGCTTTTCAAGTATCACGCAAGCATCGTTGATCAAATAGCGAGTGGAAAAATTGTCTGTAGCGTCAACTACCAAATCATAGTCCCCAATGATTTTCAATACATTCTCTTTGGTCAAGAAAGTATCGTAAGGTTCTAAAACTGTGTTTGAATTCTGGAGGGCCAATTTTTCTAGAACCGTATCCAATTTGGAGTGTCCCACATCTAATTCTGAATACAAAACTTGACGTTGCAGATTGTGTATATCAACTATATCATGGTCGATTAGCCCCAATGTGCCGACACCCATTGCGTTTAGATATTGAACTACGGGCAAACCCAATCCTCCTAAACCCACAACCAAAACTTTTGTATTGGCGAGTTTCTTTTGGCTTTTTTCACCAAAATCAGGAAGGCTGGTTTGTCGGATATACCTATTCGCCATTTGTTAATTGAAGTTTTGATTTGGCCAAATGATAATCTTCCAAAGAATTCGCATTGAAAAGTACTTCGTCATCCTTCGGATTCACCAGGTCTATATCTGAATTGAGCAAAAACTTTCGAGGACACGAACTTTCTGCCGTTTTCAAATAGGACATAGCTGCTATTAAACCTTTAGGCTCCCAAATGGTCACTAGGGGTTCTGGAAGTCTCGTTTTATTTGTGGCCATTGATGTGGCCATCTTATCTGGATTTCTTCCCGACACTAATAAAGACAACGTTTTCTCATCGATTAAGGGAAGGTCGCAAGCCAAGACTAACCAAGCCGCTTCGGGATAGGCCTTGTGTGCACTTAGAATTCCATTGAAGGGACCACGATATTCATTTCGGTCCACAACCACCTGGACATCATTCTGCAGGGTATTTTTTTGGTCCTCTCGGATGCTGAGAAAAGTACGGTCGCATACTTTATCCAACAAATCATACATGTAGGCCTGCTGAGGAATATCGTGATATTGTAGAAGTCTTTTATCTGAGCCCATGCGGGTACTTTTTCCACCCGCTAAAACCAAACCATATAAATCGGGAACCCTATGCTTCATGAAAATTGAAAGTATAATACGACTAACCGCCGATGGAGGTCATTGAGTTATCAAAGACGGTGGAACTATGTTCTTTCTGTGCTTCAAAACCTGTTTTAGCCCGGTTTCCTATCGCATTTAGAATCACTTCTTCCACCTTTTCACTGGATTCGAATTGCCGAACAATGTCCCGCAGGTTCGCCTTGGGTTTTCCATAGAGACAGGTAATCACGTCACCCGTTGCCGTTACGCGAAGACGATTACAAGATCCACAGAACGTTCTGCTAAACGATGGAATAATACCAAATGTTCCTTGATGGCCCTTAATTTCGTAATTAATGGACGTGGAGGTTTTCGGAGATTCCAGTTTTTTGTAATCAGGAAACGTTTGAGCTATGTGCTCCAAAATGGCTTTGTAGTTCCACTTGATGGTTGAGAAATTTTTTGAGCCTCCGTTAAATGGCATCTCTTCCAAAAACCGAACAGAAACATTGTGATGTTTCATCACTTCAAGAATGGGAATGATATCCTGTTCATTTTGCCCATCAAGGACAATGAAGTTGATACGAACATTGAATCCTTCCGTAATTAAGCGAATCAAGTTGTTATGAACAGTATCGAATTGTTTACGTCGCGTGATTCGCTCAAAGGTCTCTCGATTAATAGAGTCAAGGCTTACATTGATATTTTTAATGCCCAAAGCTTTTAATTCATCAATATACGGACCTATCAAAGTAGCGTTTGTGGTCACCGAAATGTCGTTGAGACCTTCCATTTGGGAAAGACTTCTAAGGAGTACCATCAAATCTTTGCGAACAAAGGGCTCTCCTCCCGTAATTCTAATTTTATCAATACCCAGACCCACCAATATTTTACCAACTTTTTCAAGCTCACTGATGGTCAGCAACCTGTCATTCTTAACGAAATTGATTCCTTCGGACGGCATACAGTAATTACAGCGCAGGTTACATCGGTCTGTAACTGCCAGCCTAAGGTAGTTTATCTGTCTTCCGTGATTATCGATTAACGCCATAAATCTCTAATACAATTCTAAGATAGTATTTCAGTGTTTCTTATCCACCACTTACGGGTGGAATTAGTGCGATTTCGTCATAGGCATTTATAAGCTGGTCGTCCTCGGCATAACTATTGTTCACAGCAATGGCAAGGGAAGATAGCTTATTGAGCTCAGGGTACGTTTCCCCAAGAAACTGTTTTAATTCCTTGACAGTTTTTGGAATTTTTCTTCCGGTCACACTAGAAGTAGGAACGGACAAAGTGGGACTACCCACGATGTCCTTTGTGATTCCAAATAAAAGTATCGTCATATAATCAACCAATAATTTCCTTAGCAGGTGCTTTTAACAATTCTGGTGTTTTGGTGAACGGTTGTTTATAGAGTCTATTCCCAGTTGCCGCCTTGAATGCATTGGCAACAGCTCCGCCCGCAGGAGGAAGTGTAGGCTCTCCAAGTCCTGTTGGCGAAAGGGTGTTTTCAATAAAATAGGTCTCCACAACAGGAGCTTCCTTCATACGAATCAAGCGATACCTGTCGAAGTTATTGGCCACTGGTTTCCCATCTTCGAAAGTCAACTCTCCGAACATGGAATGCCCTACCCCATCGATGACACCACCTTCAATCTGATTTAAGGCTCCCAATGGATTGACCACAATTCCACAGTCTACCACACAGGTTATCTTTTTAACAACAGGCTCTCCATTCTCAATTTCGACATCGGCAACCTCAGCCACATGGGTGTTGTGGCAGTAATAATTCACAAAACCTTGATAAACACCATTTGGTTTTGTGCCCCAACCCGATTTCTCCACAGCCATTTTAATGACATCCTTCATTCGGTCAGGGGAATACTGTATACGCTCATCTTCTTCAGGGTTTACTTTATCGAGTAAATCCAGTCGCATTTGAATTTTATCTGCCTCCATTAACTCGGCCAGTTCATCAAAAAAGCTTTGTTCCGCATACGCTAAAAAGTTGGTATATGGAGCTCTCCAAGCGCCGGTAGTAATATTACTATCGTAATTAGCGGTATCCACCTGATAATTTTCAATGGCTCCCGCGGGGAAAAAGTTGGGTATCAATCCGTACATGTTCGAATTGATGGCTGCTTCTTTTAAGTGGTAGGCGGTTACTTTTCCATCTTTAATTCCCGCTTTAATACGATATTTTATGGCCATTCGATAGATACCGTCTTCCATATCATCCTCTCTTGTGAAGACCAACTTAACGGGTTTCTTCGCTTTTGCAGAAATTTCTGCTGCCTCCAACACAAAATCACCGTATAATCTTCGACCGAAGCCACCACCCATACGCGTCATTTCAAGATGGACGTCTTCGATGTCCCTTCCCAGAAGCTTTGCCGTAAAGTTAGCGGTACCCTCAGGAGTTTGGATGGGACCTGCCAAATGAACTTTCTCGTCGGTAACATTGGCATAGAAGTTCATAGGTTCCATGCAGTTGTGAGGAAGAAAGGGAGACTCATACGTTCTTTCCAATATTTGGTCGGCTTCCGCAAAGGCCTTTTTTATGTTTCCATCGGAACGGCGGGTTTCAAACTTGTTTCCGTTCAAGAGGTCTGTGAGTATTTTATCGTGCTGCTCCGTACTTTCTCCTTTGGTTCCTTCCCCCCATTCAATCTCAAGGGCCTCTTTCGCTTTGAAAGCTTGCCAAGTAGATTTTGCAAGTACTACAACCTTGTCACTATCACTGGTGATATTGGTTATTCGAGGTTCTTCCTCCAAGAGCCCTCTAAGTTTCTCACCTATGGTGAAGATATCGATGACACCCGGCATTGCCCTAGCTTTTGAATCATCATAGGACACTAATTTTCTTCCGAAAGCAGGAGGTCTTGCCACTGTGGCATACACCATACCCTCTGTTTTGTAGTCCAACCCGAATAAAGGTGCTCCAGTTACAATTTCATCGATGTCGACATTGGCAGCATCCTTACCCATTATTTTGTAATCCTTGGGTTCTTTGAGCGTAACCTCTTCGGGAACTTCCTGTTGTGCCGCTTCTTTCACCACATCGCCATAACCTAGGGTTTCTCCTGCCGCATTTGTTATTACGCCCTCACTGACGGAACACTCCGAAGGGTCTACCCCCCATCGTGCTGCTGCGGCACTGACCAACATATGCTTGGCTTTGGCGCCAGTTTCACGTAGTGCATCCCATCCAAAACGGATGGATTGACTTCCACCAGCTACCTGTCGGGTATAGTTTTTCGTATCAAGAACACCTTGTACAACATGTACATCTTTCCAGGCGACATCCAATTCTTCGGCAATAATCATCGGCATGGAAGTCTTGACCCCCTGCCCAATTTCTGGATTAGGGGAAAAGATGGTGACTGCCCCATTGTCGGCAATTTTTATAAAGGCGTTGAAGTCGTTGTAGTCCAAGCTGGCCAAATCAACCGCTGCATCGGCAACAACTTTTGGTTTGCAAGAGTTTAGTAGATTGAAGCCGATAATCAACCCTCCACCAGCTATGGAAGAGTTCCTGATAAAGGCCCTTCTACTTAATTTATTTGAGCTATTATTTGACATTTTGTTGTTTTTAGGAATGGAAAGTTGATAGGATTATCCCATATTTTCAGAGGCAATCATCACTGCCTTACGAATTCGGGTGTAGGAAGCGCAGCGGCAAATATTTCCGTTCATTGCGTTCTTCACGTCTTCTTCGGTGGGATTTGGATTTTGTTCCAAAAAAGCGGAGGCTGTCATAATCTGACCTGCCTGACAATAACCGCATTGTGGAACGTCAACCTCTCTCCAAGCTTCTTGAACCGGATGCTTTCCATCTTCCGATAAACCTTCAATAGTGGTGATCTCTTTTCCTTCAACCTGGGCTAAGGTCAAAGAACAGCTCCTCATAGCGACGCCGTCAACATGAATGGTACAGGAGCCGCATTGTCCTATTCCACAACCATATTTGGTTCCTACGAGGTCTAAGTGGTCACGCAGAACCCACAATACCGGGGTGTCTTCTGAAACGTCTACCGTTTGTGAAACACCATTTACTGTAACTTGATACGTTGGCATAGTTTTTTGAATTGATTAGTCTTGTGTGAATCGTGATTGAAGTTACCAAAAATTGCATGGACTGCCTGATTTTTAACAAGAGGGCACTTTTTTTAACGTTTCTTTAAAGCTTATCTTTCAGTATCGCATAATTTTCAATAAAATTATACGTTCAGCAAGAGAGATCAAAAAACACTGAAAATGAAAAACCTCTCTTTCCCTGCGGCACTTATCTCTATTTTTATTTTTTTAATTTCCTGTGGAAATGCTGATGACGATGTGAATTTTGATATCAATCAACGGGAACTGGGACAAGGTGAAGAACCCGATGATTGTTTGGGGTTCGGAGAAAACGAATTATTGCTCTCCATTCAAAGTCAAAGCACTACCCTTCCGGGAAAGGTTTCTATACTCTTTAAGGTCTCAGACACGAATGGAAATCCGATTTCTGGATTGACCGCCGACCAGTTCACTATTTATGAGCAAGGACGAAACGATGATTGTTTCAGAACAATCTCCTCTTCGGAATCTCTTGCACGAATTTCTCCCAATTCGCAAGTATTCAACAACAACACCCTATTGGTTCTCGATTTGAGCAATAGCGTCCTGGAGGGAAGCTTGGAGGAATTGAAAACTGCAGCATCGAGTTTTATTACCAACGTCATTCCTGAACCAGAAACTGAATCATTCCAGATGGCCATTTATTGGTTTGATGGAGAAGATGAATTACATCTTTTAAACCCCTTGAGTTTTTCTGCTGCTGAACTCATCGCTGCGATTGAGGGCATTACTCCTGATATTAGTAATGATCCTTCAACCGATTTATATGGAGCGGTTATCAAATCAACGAATAGAGCTGAAGACCTCGTCGAAGAAGACGGACAAAATTCTCTGGTAAGCGCCGCTTCGGTGGTTCTCTTTACGGATGGAACGGACCAGGCTTCCCGATTTACCGAGGAAGCCGCTTTAAGGGCTGTCAACGAGGCCAATCGAAATATCTCCTTTTTCACAATAGGGCTTGGTGCCGAAATTGATGCAGAAATTCTTTCCCAAATTGGTAAAACAGCCAGTGTATTTGCCTCTAATAAAGAAGAATTGGAAACGACTTTCAATCAAATTTC
>NZ_JANQIH010000142.1 GCF_028282265.1 Allomuricauda sp. | reverse complement strand
GAGATTGCTGCAACTGCTGTATTCTTAGCTTCTTCGGATAGTAGCTACATCACGGGAACGGAAATCCCGGTGGATGGCGGATTCGCGCAGGTGTAATTTTTTTCAATAAATTTGGAACATTTATTCCAATACCAATGCCACGCACAAAACAATTTGATGAAAAGGAAGTATTGAACAAGGCCATGGAACTCTTTTGGGAAAAAGGGTTCCATGCTACTTCAATACAGGACCTGGTTTCCCATTTGGGAATCAACCGGGCAAGTCTCTATGATACTTTTGGTGGCAAGGAAGAACTTTTTAATAGGGCATTTCAAACATATCGGAATGCTTCGGGAGATATGGTGAAAGGACTGTTGGCTGGAGGGGCATCGGTAAAACAGGGATTCGAAAAGTTGTTCGATTTTGCCATTGAGGAAGCCGTAAAGGATAATGCCCGAAAGGGGTGTTTCGTAGTGAACACTACCACGGAACTCATCCCTGGAGATTCGGACATTCACAACATACTTCGCAATAATTTGGACCATGTAGGGAAATTGTTCGCAACATACATCCAAAAAGGCATTGACCAAGGGGAAATTGATTCCTCAAAAAATGCAAAGGAAATCGGTCTGATGCTCTTCACCTTTTACAACGGATTCAGGGTTGTTTCCAAGATAGACGCTGACCCCAAGAAGTTGAAAAGAATGGTTGCCATAGCACTATCCGTTTTGGATTAAGGCATACCCTATTCCAAAGGACTTTGTACCGCCCTTACCCGCTGATAAACGAAAGTAACCTCTTCTTCTTTTTCCCCATCCCCAATTAAAACATACATTCTAATTTCATCTGGACTTACCTTTTCAAGAGTGAAGCCTTCAAAATAGGCTCGTTCTTCCTCAATTTTGACAAGCCTGAAATCGACCGTTTCATCTTTGGTCTCCCATCCTTTTAAATTACCGTGAAAGTGTTTGAGCTGAAGAAGCAAGGTGCCGTCAACCTCTTGAATGTGACCAGCCTCATAAAATGTGACAGCACCTTGGTTGACTAATTTAAAAACAAACATCATCGAACCACCCATGGGTGGGCTCCACATTTCTTCGGTAATACCTCCAAAAGCTTCGCCCTTCCAGTGGCCGGCCAACCATGACACCTCACTCAAGGAAGCTTTGGGGGATTTTTGATTTGTTTCGAGTTGTAAAGTTTTCTGTGCACTAAGACCAACGGTCATTAGGAGTGCTAAAAATAAATTGGTTTTCATTGTTGTCTTTTTTAAAAGACGAATGAAACCCGTTTAATTGGACAATGCGAATTTTACGTTTACGGAAGTTTCCACCCGAATCTGCTCGAAATCGATGTCAAGAGGTTGTGCTTCCTCCATATCCATGGCCATGGTCTTCATTTCCATACGAGGCGCCTGATATCTGGGGTAATATGGTGTGGAAACGTCCATGATATGGATGGCCGAACCAACTTTCTGATTTAAAGGAGCCGTCAAAGCTTCCGCTTTTTTCTTTGCCTTTTTTATCGCCATCGATTTAAGTTCCAATTCCAATGCTTCCATTTTAGAATACTCGGTTTTTTCTAAATAAGTATTCGCAATTTTTAGTTTTTCCAGTGCTGCCAATGCTTCTCCCGCCTCTTTACCTGAGTAGACCAAAAGCGAATACCGCTTGCTTTTCAAAACATCTTTTTGTCGTAGAAAATATTTTTTGAAGTTGCTGCTCAAATCTTTAATGAACAGTTGCTTGTCCAAATCAATACCCAGCCCACGGAAAGCTTGAGCCATTTTGTTCTCTTGCTCCTCAACGGACTTTCGTCCTTTGGAGTCCTTTTCGGTAATGGTAATGCTGAGATAGATTTTGTCAGGGGTCACCAAAGTGTCCACACGAGCCGAAGTTTCCAAATAGGGGACATCTAAAAAGTTTTTGGTTTGGCCGAAGCCAGAAATCGAAAGAATGGATACAACTAAAAAGAAGGTTAACTTACTCATTGAGGTCAGGTTTTAAATGAAATCTTTATTGCTAAGGTACTTGATAGGTGGCAAAGTCTGTGCCATAAACCAAAAGAAGTAAAAAATCATTAAGTTCGTCTACAATCCTCTTGAGAACATCAAAAAGTCAAAATCAACCATGAAAGAAAAGCTGATACAGCAGGCAATTGCCGTTTTGGAAAACAATCATCAGGAAGGCGGTTTTACCATTCCTGCTCAAGGCCTGTACCCTTTTCAATGGAAATGGGACTCTGGTTTCATTGCAATCGGATACGCTCATTTCGATATGAAAAAAGCCATGCAAGAACTCCATGTTCTGTTGGATGCTCAGTGGGAGAATGGCTTTATTCCACACATTGTTTTTCATAACGACAGCGATTCTTATTTCCCCGGTCCTGATTTTCATCAATCGGAACTGCATCCCAAGTCTTCAAAAAAGTATCGTTCCACAGGTTTGGTACAACCCCCGGTCTTGGGCTTTGTTCTGGAGCGACTTTACGATATTTCAAAAGAAGACTCCGAAGTACTGAAGTTTGTAGATGACCATATTGACCAGATTTATGAAAATCATGTCTATTTCTATGAGAATCGCGATATCAATAAGGAAGGATTGGTGTATATCTATCACAATTGGGAATCAGGAACGGATAACTCCCCTATGTGGGATGATATTTGGCCTACGATGGATTCACCCCACTACGAATTTGAACGGAAAGACACCACCCATGTCGACCCATCACAGCGACCTACCAAAAGGGAATATGACCATTACCTGTACATCATAGAAATTGCCAAGAAGTATGGATATGATGATGCCATGATTGCAAAGCATTCTCCTTTTTTGGTGTTGGACCCTTTATTCAATGCCATGTTGCTACGTTCCAACGAGGCCTTGATCCGACTTTATGGCCTGTTGGAAAGAGGCGACGAAAAGATTGCATATTTGAAAGAGAAGCTTGCGTTGGGTATCCAAGGAATGAACAACAAGCTTTATGATGAGCCATCAGGAGCCTATTTACATTTTGATCTTCGAAAAAATACCCTACTTCCCTATATCTCATCCTCTTCCTTTGCGCCCTTGCATGCTGGGGTGCCTTCCGAAGAAAGAGCACAGAAATTGGGGAATACCTTAACGGAGAAGTTTGGAAGTGTTGATAAGTATCTCTGCGCTTCATTCGACCCCACCCACGAAAAATTCAATCCGAAAAAATATTGGCGTGGTCCCGTTTGGATCAATATGAACTGGATTGTTTACCAAGGATTAAAACGATATGGTTTTGATGCATTGGCAACGCGGGTGAGGAATGAATCCATTGAATTGGTTGCAAACCATGGTTTCTATGAGTATTTTGATTGCAGAAAAGACCATCAAGAGGAGAATATTGCCTATGGAGGGAACAATTTCTCATGGACCGCATCTCTTCTAATTGATTTTTTAAATGAAGACTAAGGCTCTTCAAGTACAACGATAACCAACTAATACAACCAGATGAATTACATCGATTACATCATCATTATTGTTTACCTCATTGCCTTTTTGGGATTGGGTTATTTCTTCAAGGAAAATAAAAGCTCCGGGGATTACTTTTTGGGAGGCCGAAGCATGGGATGGCTCCCTTTGAGTCTTTCTACTATGGCGACCCAGCTTTCTGCCATTAGTTTTATTTCTGCACCAGCCTTTGTGGGATTGAAAGAAGGGGGCGGTTTGCAATGGCTCACCTATGAGTTTGGGGTTCCCTTGGCGATGGCGTTTTTGATGGTGGCGTTAATTCCCACCTTGTACAAATCAGGTATTGTGAGTGTCTACGAATATCTGGAAAAGCGTTTTGATGCCTCCTCACGTTTGTTAATAAGCTTCGTTTTTCAAATCAGTCGTTCGGTGGCAACGGGGGTTATGGTTTACACTATGGCTTTGATACTTCAGGCCACCATAGGGGTAGACTTTTGGATTTCCGTATTGATTATTGGGGTGATTACCTTAGTCTACTCTTTTCAAGGCGGAATGAAGGCGGTAATTTGGGGTGATGTCATTCAGATGATCATCCTTTTTCTGGGGATTGTGATTTGTTTGGCCTACGGGATAAGCGAATTGGGCGGCTGGGATAATTTTTTAACCAATGTGGATAAAGACCGGATTACGGCTGTGGATTTTACCAAATGGGGTTTCAATAATGGTGATAAGAATGACGAATTCGGATTTTGGCCTATGATTATCGGCGGGTTCTTTTTGTATGCCTCTTATTATGGCACAGACCAAACCCAATCGCAACGATTGCTTTCCGCAAAGGGAATGCCAACTATAAAAAAGCTCTTATTGGCCAACGGACTTTTCCGATTTCCGTTGACCTTGACCTATTGTATCATGGGATTGGTTTTGGGAACCCTGCTGGTTCAAGATTTAGGGTTTCAGGATATGATGGATTCTGTTTACCAGGCGAATATCGGCTCCTTGGAGGGTAAAAAAGCCGACTTGATGGTGCCAGTATTCATTATCAACTATTTACCCAACGGGGTTATCGGTATTTTGATTGTAGCCATTATGTCCGCAGCAATGTCATCCCTGAGTTCCACGGTCAATTCTCTTTCAGCGGTGACCATGGAGGATTTTGTAAAACGCTTTAAACCTGAGATGGACAATAAAAAATACGTAATGACCTCTAGAATTCTATCTCTTTTTTGGGGATTGGTCTGTTTATTCTTTGCCTTTTTCGCAGGAAACATCGAAGGAACCGTAATTGAGGTGATCAATAAGGTAAGCTCGGTGTTCTATGGCCCCATTTTAGCGGGCTTTATGTTGGCCATTTTGACGAAAAAGACCCATGCCCTTGGGGCTAATATCGGAATTGTTGTGGGAGTGCTCTTCAATATGTACCTGTGGCTATATGTGCCCGAGGTCTTTTGGTTCTGGTGGAATGCCATTGGCTGTGTCGTTACGGTCGTTGTGGCCATGGCGGTTAGCTATGTCATCAAAAGGAAAGCCAATGAAGGATTGGAAGTAGTATATTCTTCTTCAAAGAAGGAAGTGGCCCTGTTGTTTGGTTTTTTTGCTTTTATCGTGGTATTGAGCATTTACTTACCCAAACTTCTTTCGTAGTCCGAATGTAATTTTGAAGTAAAAAGTCTCCTAAACAAGGGTATATTTGAATTGTATTGCAATTGGGAAATATGAAAGGAAGTACTCAAAGATTAGTGGTTTTTTGTCTTGTTTTGGTCATATCTATTTCCGCTTTCGGACAGAATGACAATCAAACTTACATTCGACCTCCATATTTAACCTCTGGAGATACGGTGGCGATAGTAGCTCCGGCGGGAATCCTTAAAAACCGTGAGAAAAGTATTTCAAAGGCCATGGAGGTTTTATCATCATGGGGATTGAATCCCATTTTGGGCAAGCATTTATATGCCAAGAATAATCACTTTGCGGGAACGGATACGCAAAGAGCTGAGGATTTTCAAAATGCCATGGACGACCATAGCATTAAGGCAATTTGGTGTGCTCGGGGAGGATATGGTTCCATGCGGATATTGGATAAGTTGGATTTTACAAAATTTAAGAAGAACCCGAAATGGGTGGTTGGGTTTTCAGATATAACGGCCTTCCATGGGAAACTTGATCGATTGGGAATACAAAGTATACATGGCATGATGGCGGCAGGCCTTGAATTAAGCGAAGAGCTTTCCGATGAAACTCAACAGAACCTCAACAGCCTTAAGAAAGCACTTTTTGGAGAAGCATTGCAATATCAACTGCATTCGTCTCCTTTTAATAAAAAGGGCTCTGCAACAGGGGTGATGGTAGGTGGTAATCTTTCCTTGCTGCAAGCTAGTCTCCAATCTGATGCAAACTTGAATACGGAAGGTAGAATTCTCTTTATTGAGGAGATTGGTGAATACAGATATAGTATCGACAGAATGCTATATAGCCTCAAACGGGCAGGTTACTTTGATGGACTTGCAGGTTTGGTGGTGGGAGAAATAAGTAAGGTGAAAACGAATACAACCCCATTCGGCATGTCTAATGAAGAACTCATTTTGGATGTGGTTAAAGAGTGTGATTTTCCTGTACTTTTCCATTTTCCGGCCGGACATGGAGATGAAAACAGAACCATGATTTTTGGGGAGGAAGTAACGCTTGATGTGGGAATGAAAGAATCCGTAGTAACCTTTGAGAAACAAAATTGATGAAGTTTGTTATCGCTCCTGACAAATACAAAGGTTCCTTAACCGGACAGCAATTTTGCGAGTCGGTAGAATTGGGTCTTAAACGAGTGTTTCCTAAAGCGGAAATTGTAAAAAAACCTTTGGCAGATGGAGGAGATGGTACCATTGAGGTAGTCAAGCATTATCTGAGAGCCGAAACGGTATCGGTAACTGTGCAGGACCCCTTGTTTCGAAAAATTGAATCGGGCTATCTTTTTTCAAAGGAAAAAGGGATTGCTTTTATTGAGATGTCCGAGGCTTCGGGATACAAATTACTTTCCAAAGAAGAGTTAAACTGTATGCAAACCACGTCATTGGGAACAGGGCAACTGATAGCCCATGCACTGGACCAAGGCGCCAAAGAAATCATTTTGGGGATTGGAGGAAGTGCTACCAATGATGGCGGAATGGGGATGGCCACAGCCTTGGGCTATCAATTTTTAGACGAAAACGGGGAAGTACTGTCTCCGATAGGTAAAAATTTGTCCAAAGTAACCGAAATAAATACCAAAAATATCCACTCAAAATTAATGCATACCACGTTCAAAGTTGCATGTGATGTCAAAAATCCTCTCTATGGCAAACAAGGAGCGGCCTATGTGTACGGGCCGCAAAAAGGAGCTTCGCCAGAAGATGTGATTGTTTTGGATGAGGGACTTCAAAATTTTGCCCAGGTTATACAAAAACAATTCGGTAGGGACGTGCAAAGCATTCCGGGAGCCGGAGCCGCAGGGGGAATGGGAGCTGGAGCGGTCGTTTTTATGGGAGCTTCCTTGACTTCTGGAATCGATTTGGTCATGGAAATGGCAAATTTTGAAGAAGCCTTGATAGACGCGGATTGGATTATTACCGGAGAAGGGCGATTGGATAATCAAACCCTATCGGGTAAAACGATTGCCGGTGTACAGAAGGTTGCAAAAGAAAGGAATATTCCTGTCGCGGCTTTATGTGGTTCGGTAGCCTTATCAATGGAAGAACTTGAAGTAACGGGACTACACTATGTGACCTCCATTTTGAATCAGGTGGGTAGTTTGGAAACGGCAAAACGGGCCAGCTTCAAAAATTTGGAAATGGCCAGCTACAATTTCGCCAACCTATTGAAGACAACTAGTCCATAATTTCTAATCAAAAGGTAATAAATCGGGCTCCAAAAAGCTCTTTTTGGCTTCAAGGGAAGTATAGATATTAAATCCGTAGTGGCATGCCATGAGTTCCTTGAAATTGTACTTCAATCTTGGAAATTCCTTTAGGAAATCTTGAAAACCATCTGATTTCGATTTAAGCACAAAATGATACACGGCCTTAACAGCAGCCATGGTAAGGGTGTGATTGTACTTGTCAGTAGCATTGTGCTTTTGGGTATACCTCTTGATTTGTTGGGTCACGTTCGCCAGAGCTGCTTCTATCCCATATTGGGTTACATGTATCCACGCCAATCGCAAATGGGCTTCATGGGTGAAAAGTTCGGGAGGTAATTCTCCCAGTGCAAATTGTTGTTCGAATTCCAAATCTGTCATAATACACTCTTTATGGATATGTTTTGCTCATTTTGTACTCCAACGAAGTCTTTACCGCGGGCCATTCACTGTTTAAGATGGAAAAGATGACCGTGTCCCTAATATTACCTTGTTTATCAATACGATGGTTTCTGATGATTCCATCCTGTTTTGCCCCAAGCCGCAGAATCGCATTTCGCGAGGGGAAATTAAAAAAATTCGTTTTAAACTCCACGGCTATGGCATCCAAAGTTTCGAAAGCATGCTGCAATAAAAGGTATTTACACTCGGTATTGATTCCGGTACGTTGAACACTTTGCGCATACCATGTATATCCAATTTCAACCCTTCGGTTAGGAGCATCTACGCTACAAAATCGGGTAGAGCCCACCACTTTTCCCGATGCCCTTTCAACAATGACAAAAGGTAGGGCAAGACCTTGAGACTCTTGTTTTAGGGCAAAATCGATATAAGCATCCACCGTATCCACAGACGGAACGGAGGTATACCAAAGTTCCCATAGATTCCCGTCAGATGCAGCTTCCAATAGGTCGGGTTTATGAGATTCTTTTAAAGGTATCAACCTTGCTAGATTACCTTCGAGTTCCAATGGGTGTAACCAATTTGCCATTCGTACCGTTTTGATCTTCAAATATAATGGGATTTCCATTCAACCCTTGATTGTAATTTGAGCCGTATTTTTATAGTCTAACCAATTTTTGAGCGCAATGGAACAAAACATAGCATTAATCACGTTGGTGGTTCGCGAATATGATGAGGCCATAGCCTATTACACCAAGGCATTGGGTTTTGAGTTGATGGAGGATACAGAACTGAGCGAAGAAAAAAGATGGGTAGTGGTCAAACCCAAAGGTTCTGCTGGCAGTTCACTGCTATTGGCCAAAGCCGCCAATTATGAACAAAAACAAAGTGTGGGTAACCAAACCGGTGGACGGGTCTTTCTTTTTTTACAGACCAATGATTTTTGGAAAGACTATGAGTGGATGAAACTACATCAAGTAAACTTTTTGGAGGAACCAAGGGAAGAAGCCTATGGAACCGTAGTGGTTTTTGAGGACCTATATGGTAACCGCTGGGATTTGCTGGGTCCCAAGAAATAAAGCGGTTCCTAGAGACTTCATTAACGATCTTTTACCCTGTACATGAATTTATGACCACTCCATTGGTCATCTATGGCGGCTACTTTGGTGTCCACTAGTCCATTTTCTTGACCGCACTTCATTACGTCGAACTTATCTATTTCAGTTGGAATTTTTGAGGTTTTTTTAGGCCAACTCATCCATAGAGCGCCGTTTTTCTTCAGGTTGGATTTTGCAAGCGTGAAGCTTGTTTCCATTTCAGAATAGGTCGTGGCAAAAATATGTACAAAGTCCACGGGAGACGTATAGGAGGCATCAACCAAGACGACTCCCTCAGGAAAGTCTTGAAAAAATTGAAGATAAGGTTTCGGCGAATTAAAGACTTGTACCGTATGTTCCGCTTTTATTCCTAGTTTTTTTGCTAACGGGGTTTTAGAATAACCTGCTGTATCCATATCTATTTTTCCATCTTGATGAAACTTTTAAACTTGTAGGTAGGTTTCTTGATTTTCATTGAGATAAATGGGATAATGGAAATCATCCAACTTTTTCAATAAATGTAACAGTTTTTGTTTTTCATTGAAATTTAGATTGGCCGAAATCAAATTTGCTGCTTGAGGGACTTTTTGATATCCTAACACAATGGCCTTCTTTCCCTTTTCCGTTAATCGTAAAAGTTTACCTCTTTTGTCATCGGGATTGGGAAACTCCTCTATAATCCCTTTTTCCAAAAGTCGCCGGATGACCCCCATTCCTGAAGATTTATCGTAGGCCATCATCCGAATTAAATCGGTCTTGCCAACTTGACCAGTTCCATCGAGAATTGCCGTAAAAGTGAATTCCATATCTGTTGAAAAGGGTAATCCCTCCAAAGTCATTTTGATATATGTATTTGAATAGCGGCTTAATCTACCAATATGAGCTGCCAGTTCTACCTCAATACTGTGCCCAGTGATAGAATACGTTGGTGTATCTGATGTTATATCTTCTCTCGAATCCAACCATTCTAAAAAAGCATTCAGGTCATTTTTTCCTCCTTCGTGCTCTTTTTTAAATTTCCCGACGAGCAGGACAAGCTCTTTGGTCAAATCATAAGCATCCATAAACAACTATTTAACACTAAATTATGCAAAAATACTATTTTTAAATATCTTTTTGTTTAATATTTGTAGAGTTAAACTAAACAAAATGAAAAAAATAACCCCAACTTTGGCTATTTTCCTGCTCTCTGTGTTCATTGTGAACCGGACTCATGCACAAGTTACGGCAGATTTATTTGGAAAGGTTACTGATGAGGTGGGAACACCCGTCGGTGGTGCTTCCGTTTATTTGGAAGGCACAGGTAAGGGAGCACAAACCGATTTTGATGGAAACTATACCATTCAGGGAATCACTCCGGGTACATACAATCTTGTAGTGAGTTACATCGGATATGAAACACAAACCCAATACAATGTTATCATACGTTCTAAGGGTACGCCCAGTTACAATTTTGTGCTTAAAGAAGCCGCACAGCAACTGGATGAAATAGTAGTATCCAACGCCAATAAGATAAGCCGGCCCAGGGAAACACCCTTATCTACCCAATCGCTTTCCGCGGTTGAGATAGCCACGTATCCCGGAAGCAACAATGATGTGGTTCAAGTAGCGCAGACGCTGCCAGGAGTCTCACCTTCCATCGGGGGGTTCCGAAATGATTTAATTATCAGGGGAGGTGCGCCCAACGAAACGGTCTATTATTTGGATGGAATGGAAATTCCTAACATCAACCACTTTTCAACACAAGGTAGTGCTGGAGGTCCGGTTGGCTTGATCAATGTTTCCTTTATTGACAATGTAACCTTATCCACCTCGGCTTTTGGTGCTCGATATGACAATCCCTTGTCCGGGGTGCTCCAATTTAGTCAGCGCAATGGAAACAGTCGAAACTTCAACGGTAATTTTAGGGTAAGTGCAAGTGAGGCAGCCTTAACCTTGGAAGGCCCACTTTTTAAAAGAGGTGCTAATGAATCCAAAACCACATTTTTGGCTTCAGTACGACGAAGCTATCTTCAATTTCTGTTCGAGGTTATTGGCTTACCCTTCAGACCTAATTATTGGGATTATCAATACAAAATCAATCATGAGATTGACGCTTATAACGATGTAAGTTTGATTGGGGTGGGTTCCATCGATGATTTTTCGGTTGAGGCTCCGGAAGACTTTGACGCAGAACAACAAGCCCAATTGGATCAGGCTCCATTTATTGAGCAACGTACCAATGCAATTGGTCTAACTTGGAAAAGGCGATTTAAGGATGGAAGCGGATTTATGGAGACCACCCTAAGTAATAACACCTTAATCAATGATTTTACACGATTTGAAGACCCAGAAAATGAAACCGGAGTCATTTTTAGTAACGATGCCACCGAATCAGAAACCAAATTGCGTTATGCCCTGACCAAGTTTTTGGGTGACTGGAAATTTAATGCAGGGTTCAATGTGCAATATTCCGATTACGAAAATGAAACTGTGAATCTTACGGACAACATTACCTTCAATTCTACGATAGATTTTTTCAAGTATGGTTTCTTTTCCAATGTGACCAAGTCTTTTTTTAACGATAAGTTGGACTTTTCCTTCGGATTTCGATTGGATGACGATACGTTCACTGAGGAAGATAATTTATTGTCCACGTTCTCGCCCAGATTGTCCCTTTCCTATGAGTTTTCTGAGAATTGGAGGCTGAACGGATCCGTAGGGCGTTATTATAAACTGCCTCCATACACTATGCTAGGTTTTAGGGATAATGAAGGAAATTTGGTCAACCAAAATTCAGAATACACACTTAGCGATCACTTGGTTTTAGGGCTTCAACATTATTTTGGGCCTTCATCAAGCATTTCATTGGAAGGTTTTTACAAACGGTACGATGACTACCCCGTTTCTGTTCTGGATGAAGTTTCATTGGCGAACAAAGGAGCTGATTTTGAAGTACTCGGCAGTGAAGATGTGGAAACTGTGGGAAGAGGGCGAAGTTATGGTGCAGAGTTGCAGTTCCAGCAAAAGTTATCCAACAATTTCTATGGAATTTTCGCCTATACTTGGTTCTATAGCGAATTTACAGGGTTCGATAGGGATATATTCCTCCCTTCGGTATGGGACAGTCGTCATTTGATATCTTTTACGGGGG